>CAZKKR010000007.1:0-36522 GCA_964553605.1 uncultured Muribaculaceae bacterium
GAGCGCACGGCTGTTAACCGTTAGGTCGTAGGTTCGAGTCCTACATTGGGCGCCATCTTTTTTTATATGTATAAAAATGGAGGTAATAATTATGAATAAATTTACTAAAGAAATGGTTGACGATTATGCAAACAAATTATTAATTGGTTTAACAGAAGAAGAAAATCAAATGGTTTTAGATGAATTTGAAATAATTGATAAAAATATTGACATTATTAATGAAATACCTAATATTGAAAAAGTAGAACCAATGACTCATGCTTTAGATAATTTTGAATATGAACTTAGAGAAGATGTATTAGAAGAGTCTATTCCAATTGAAGACCTTCTTGCCAACTGTGATGATAAAGCTGGCGATGAAGTAGAAGTACCAAGGATGGTGGGCTAATATGACATACATGAATAAAAGTATTGAAGAAATACATGAAGCTTTAATAGAAGGCAAAGTTACGAGTGAAGAACTTATAAAAGAATCATTGGAAAAATCTAGAGAAATTCAAGATAAATGTAATGCGTTTGTAACAATATTAGATGAGGCTAAAGCGGAACCAGTTACTGAAGAATTTTTATCTGGTATTCCATACGGAATTAAAGATAATTATAGTACCAAAGGTATTTTATCAACTGGATCATCTAATACTTTAAAGGATTATGTTCCATTCTTTACAGCAACTGCAATCGAAAATTTATCTAAAAAAGGAGCAGTTCCAATTAATAAAACAGCTTTAGATGAGTTTGGCATGGGCGGAACTGGAACAACCTGTCACACAGGAACAGTTACCAATCCTTGGGATAAAACTAGAATGTGCGCCGGATCATCTGCAGGTTCAGCAGCGGCAGTAGCTGCTGGTGTTTACCCTTATGCGACAGGTTCTGATACTGGTGATTCAATTAGAAAACCAGCCGCATATTGTGGTATAGTTGGATACAAACCTACATATGGAATGATTTCTAGATATGGTCTATTTCCTTTTGCTTCATCTTTAGATCACCTAGGAGCTTTAACTAGAAGTGTTAAAGATGCAGCTATTGTCGTAGATGGTATGAAAGGTATAGACAAAAATGATATGACTAGTTGGGATTCTTCTAACATTCATTTATATGATTCTATCGATGGTAAAGTTAAAGGGAAGAAACTATGTTATATAAAAGAGATATGCGACATTAATAATTACCCTAATGCTGATGAAGAACTTAAAAAACACTTAAATAATTTTATGAATACCATAGAAGAATGCAAAAAAATCGGCTTTGAAGTAAAAGAAGAGTCTATCGATCAAAAACTATTAAATGCTCTTCCTTCAGTTTATGTAGTTATTTCATGTGCTGAAGCTACAAGTAATATGTCCAATTTAACCGGATTTATTTTTGGACCAAGAGCAGAAGGTGAAAAATGGAACGAATCTCTTAAAAATTATAGAACAAAAGGTTTTTCACCGTTAATTAAAAGAAGATTTGTAATTGGGTCTTATGTTTTAGAGGCTCAAAATAAAGATAGGTATTTTCACAATGCCCAAAGAGTTAGAAGACTTTTAGTAGATGCCTGGAACAAACTTTATGAAAAATATGATGCCGTTATTCTTCCAGTAGGTAGTGGGCCTGCTAAAAAACTAGAAGGATCTAAAGACATATTAGATCAAAATACCGCTATCTTAGAAGAACACCTACAAATAGGAAATTTTGGTGGTTTTCCTTCAATTACTATTCCAAATGGGTTTATAGATGATTTGCCAGTTGGTGTTAATATTACTGGTAAATGTTACGATGATGTTAATGTTCTTAATATCGCCTATGCTATAGAAAACTCTATGAACTATAAAGGACAAGTAGTAAAGGAGGTAAAATAATGGAATATAAAGTTATGATTGGTTTAGAGATGCACTGTGAAATTAGTGAAACAAAAACCAAAGTTTTTTCATCCGCCAAAAATGATTTCAGTGAATATCCAAATGATAGTATAAGACCTATCGATATGGCTTTCCCAGGGACCTTACCTGTTGTTAATAAAGAAGTAGTTAAGATGGGATTAATGATGAGTATGATTCTTGGGTGCAAGCAGCCAGAATACTTATATTTTGAAAGAAAAAACTATTATTATCCTGACCTTCCAAAAGGCTATCAAATTACGCAGGAAACAAAACCAGCGCCTATAGGTAGCTTTGGTGAATTTACTTATGAACATGAAGGACAAAAGAAAAAAGCAAGAATTAATAACTTACACATAGAAGAAGATGCAGCTAGCTCTGATCATTTTCCATCAGGGTCTAGAATTAATTATAATAGAGCAGGTGTTCCTTTACTTGAACTTGTTACTGAGCCAGATTTTAGAAGCGCTGATGAAGCTGTTGCCTTTTTAGAAGCTATTAGAAGCATCTATAGATATGCCGGTATTAGTGAGGCTGACAGTAAAAAAGGACAAGTTAGATGTGATGTTAATGTTTCAATAATGGATGCTACACTCGATGAAAAAAATCCTGAAAACTGGGGAACCAAAGTTGAGATAAAAAATGTTAATTCGTTTAGTGCTGTTAGAGATGCTATTAATTATGAAATTGAAAGACAATTAGAATTTCTAAATAATGGTAAAGGAACAGAAATTGAACAAGAAACTCGTAGATGGGACGAAGAGTCTGGAACTACTATTCATATGCGTAGCAAAGTTGACGCCATTGATTATAAATATTTTGTAGAACCAAACATTCCTAAATTAAAAATTCCTAAAAAATGGCTCTCAGAAATTAAAGAAAGTATTCCGAGACTTCCTTACGAAAGAAAAGAAACTTATATAAATGAATACGGAATTTCTGATTATGATGCAACTATAATAGTAAAAGATAAAAAAATATCCGATTTTTATGAGGAATGCATAAATTTAAAATCTGACCCTAAAATGGCCTCTAACTGGATCACCACTAATTTGCTTGGTAATTTAAATAAATTAGAATTAGAATTTGATGATATTTCTCTAACTCCCAAAATGCTTAAAGATTTAATTGATTTAGTAGAAACTAAAGAAATTTCCTCTAAACAAGCCAAAGATGTATTTTTAGACATATTAACAAGTGGTAAAACCCCACAAGAAGTTGTTAAAGAAAAAGGCATGAAACAAATGAGTGATGAGGGAGAAATAGTTAGAATAGCCAATGAAGTTTTAGATGAAAATCCTGATGCTATAGAACAGTATAAAAAAGGAAGAACTAATGTCGTTGATTACTTAACAGGACAAATTATGAAAAAAACTAGAGGAACTGCAAACCCAACTATTGCTAGAAGTACTATGGCAAAAGAAATAGAAAAAAGATAAGATTTCAATTTTTGAAATCTTTTTATTATTTGTTCTAAATAGTTATAAATGTGCTATAATATGGTAAAGAATTTATTCTTTTAGAAAGGAAATGGGCTTATGTTTTGTCAAGAGTGTGGCAAGAAAAATATTGATGGGGCTAAATTTTGTGAAAGCTGTGGAGCTAAAATAGTAAAAAATAGTAAAAAAGAATCAAAAAAACCAATGGATAAGAAAACAAAAAGATTAGTTGGAATAATTACATGCGTTATAATATTGCTTGTAGTTGCCTTTGGCATCTTATCTAATATTTCTAAGCCAGCAAATGTTGCTAAACAATACTTTGTAATAGTAACTAGCGGCGATGCAAATAAATTATATGATTACTTAAATGTTAAAAATTCAGATTTTACCAGCAAGCAAATATTTAAAAAAGTAGCAGTTTTACCAAAGGAAAAAATTGTTAATTATTCTGTCGGTAAAGAAAAAATTTCCGAAGATGGCTTAACTATGGAAGTTCCTATTAACTATATTACTGAAAACTCTAAAACTTCTAATACCGCTATAATCAATTTAGTTAAAGATAAAAAAAATAAATTCATATTTTTTGATAATTGGAAAGTAAGTAACAAAAATAATGAATTAAAAACAGACTTTGTTTTATCTGTACCAAAAGATGCTAAAGTATCATTAGAAGGAATTTCTTTAAATAAAAAATACTTAGATAAAGATAATAGTAGCACGTATGATAGGTATGTAATACCACAAATATTTAAAGGTAAATATAAAGCCAATGTTACTTTAAAAAATGGATTTAATTTAGTAAGTGACGTTAATATTGCTGGTTCTAGTGCTTATTTAACTAATTTAGAATTATCTTCAAAAGATAAAAATAAATTAGAAAAGAAACTACCTGACATTATTAATACAATTTATAAAAATATAATCGACAAAAAAGCATTTAGCGATATTGAAAAAGAATATACTTATGATGGTGCCAAACTTAATAATTTGGAAAAATCATATACTTCTTTAGCAAGTGGTGCCACATCAAGTGGGTTAAAAAAATTTGATACTAAAAGTATCAAAATTACTTCAGCAGAATTAAGTGGATCTTATATCACAGTAAAAGCTAAAATCAGTTTTGAATATACCGCTACAAAGTCATGGTTTGGTGAAGAAAAAACTAATTCAAGTGAAAACGAAGACATAATCTATCTAGATTTTGACTATTTTAAAGGCGAATATAAACTTGTTAATATCGAAAGTTGGCCAAAATATTTTAGTGTATTATAAGAAGGGAAGTGTTATTAAATGGCTAAATTTTGTACAAATTGTGGAAAAAAATTAAAAGAAGGAGAAAAATGTGACTGTACACCAGCAGTAGTAAACAATGAAGATGTTCAAAAGGTTATAGACATTTGTAAAGGAATGTTCACAAAACCTATCGATACTATGAAAGACTTTACTAAAAAAACCAACTTTACTTTAGCGTTAATTCTAACAGGAATTTTATCATTAATAGCTGGTTTATTTGCTATGGCAACTTTAAAAAATGCTTTCTCATTAATGGGATTTAATAAATCATTTTATACGTATGGTAGTATGCCTGTTAATCTTCCATATGGAAAAGTATTCTTTACAGTATTAATTTTAGTATTTGCTTGTTCATTTATCTATTCAGGAATTTTATATTTAGTAAATTCTAAAATATTTAAAAGAGAAGCAGATTTTAAAGAGGTATATGCTTTATATGGAGTAACGTCTATAGTTATTTCAGCAGTTATGCTTATATCTTGTATTTTAATGTTTTTAAATGTTTATTTTGCTCTTGTAATTGTATCATTAGGATCTATTCTAAGTACTGTGTATAGTTACCATGGACTTAAATTTTTAGGAGAAAAAGAAGAAAATAAATATGGTTATATTTATTTAACAACTATGGTTCTTTTCTATATCGCAATATTTGTTATTACAAAAGTATTTTCATAAGAAGTTTATATAACTTCTTTTTTTATTAATCTTGACATGGGTTAATAAATAAGGTAAAATTATAGTCGTAGTCTTAATTGGAGTAGTACTCAAGAGGCTGAAGAGGCGCCCCTGCTAAGGGTGTAGGTCGGGTAACCGGCGCGAGGGTTCAAATCCCTCCTGCTCCGCCATTAAGATTTTAAAAGTCTTGTAATTCAAGACTTTTTCTTATTTTATAAGGGATTTGTCAAGCATTTTGTGGTGTTTTGTCAAACAATAATTTTCATGGAAAAGGGTTATTTTTGACAAAAACAAGTCCGAAACAAGTCCAAAAAAACTAACTGTAAAAAATATTGAAAAATTTTTTATTTACATTATTTTGTAAAAAGTAAATGGTTAATCATTGTTTTAAAGTATTATTTATGATACATTTAAATAAATGATAGGAGACGGTAAAAATGAACAATTTACAAATTAGTGAAATATCAGCATTAGCAGATTCCTATGAGAATCAATTATCCAATTATCATTTTTATAACGATGAACTTTTTGAACTAAATAAAACGGAAAAAGAAATAAAAAAAATGATAGAACCTTTTTTGAATAATGACGATTTGCTTTTAGAAATGATTAAACAGCATTGGTCTATAATTAGATTTGTAGATAAAGATAATAGTTTTTTTATTAAAGCATGTACTATTAATCCAGAATGTGGGAGGGAAGCAAGAGATTTAGAATTATTGATTCAACTGTATAAAATTAATCCAATTATTACAGAATTTGCACCATCATATTATAAAAAAGAATTAGAAGAATATTTAAAAGATAATTATGAAAATGTTTCTCAAAAATCACAAGAACTTATAGAAAGAAAAACAACTAATCTTAATGAACCTGATGAATCACATATTTCTCAAATGAGCGTTTATGATTTTTTGAAATTGCGTACGGAAAGAGGACAATGGTATAAATTAGCTGGTATGATAACCAATAAACAAGTAGTTTTTCAGGTTGCTCGAGGAGATTTAGATGACCATTGGTCAATGGATTCTAAACTAAGTCAGGCTATATTTCCCAATAGAGGATATAATATGGGTAATGTATACACTAGGGCAATTGGAGTATTTGGCTTTGGGTATGAACTCTCTATAGATATACCTAACGAAATAAGTTTTCAACAATATGAAGCTTTATTAAACATAGTTAATCAAGTTAAACAATTTGAAGTAGATTATGACCGAAAGATTGATAACTTTGATGCAGATTCAATTTTAAAAGAGGCACAAACAAAGTTATCGATTTCTAATACAATATATGAAAATGATGAAGTAATTATCGGAACGCCACATGATAAGAAATATTTGAAAGAGGCAGAAGAACAAACTGAATCGTTAGCAAACTGGGATGATGATTGGGATGATGAAGTTGAAGAAGACATTCTAAAAGATACTATTGAAGATTATGAAGAAAAAAAACAAGCTTATGAAGAAACTAGTGCATCAAATGAACTAATGGTACAAGTTGGGTCTAAAACAAAAGAAGAAATAGATGCAGATTTAGAAGAGTTTGAAACTGAGGAGAGAAGGATTTTAAATTCAAAGCATTTTAGTGAAGAACAGAAAAAAGAGATGATTGAAAATTTATATTCTGAATTTGATAAATATACAGAAGAAAATCCTGAATATGAAAATGATGAAGTAATTATCGGAACGCCACATGATAAGAAATATTTGAAAGAGGCAGAAGAACAAACTGAATCGTTAGCAAACTGGGATGATGATTGGGATGATGAAGTTGAAGAAGACATTCTAAAAGATACTATTGAAGATTATGAAGAAAAAAAACAAGCTTATGAAGAAACTAGTGCATCAAATGAACTAATGGTACAAGTTGGGTCTAAAACAAAAGAAGAAATAGATGCAGATTTAGAAGAGTTTGAAACTGAGGAGAGAAGGATTTTAAATTCAAAGCATTTTAGTGAAGAACAGAAAAAAGAGATGATTGAAAATTTATATTCTGAATTTGATAAATATACAGAAGAAAATCCTGAATTATTAGGAAGACATATGTAGATAGTGAGTGGTAGAGATGTTAAATGAAAAAGATATACAAGAAAAATTCGATAAATATATAGAAGCATATACTAAATTAAGTATTGATGATAAGAAAAAAGAAATTATAGAAAAACTTCGTAATATTATATCTAGTTATGAACTTGTTAACAGAAATCTTGGAAGGCAGCATGATTTACTTATAAATAGAGAACTCATTGATTTAAAAGAAATACCACTCACTGAAAAAGACTTTTTGGAAGGGATATTTGTCTATATTCATACATTGGACGATGAAGTAAGTGATTTATTAAACTTTCTGATTAAATTGAAATAATTTTTAAAACAAGTCCAAAAACAAGGCCGAAATATTATTTAGTTAACAAAAACCTTTTAAAATCAAAGATTAACCGAGTAGAGGCTCAAATCCCTCCTGCTCCGCCACTTAAAAAATAAAGTCTTAGTTAAGACTTTTTTTAATGAAATTGCATTTTTTTTAAATAGTAATTATGATATAATTAAAACAGAAGGAAACAAAATGGATGAAAATGATTTAATATTTAAAAAAATAATAAAAGAAGAGGGAAAATATATAAAGGAAGAAAATAGTGATGCGCACAAACAAGCCGAACAAGCAGAACAAAAACGCGCAAAAGATACATTAGAAGAGGAAAGACAAGCCAAACAAGCAGAACAAAGACACAGAGAATTTATACAAGAAATGAAAAATCAAGGTTTATATAAATATAATGATACCAATAATTATTCCGACGGAAAAAGTCGATAAAACCACTTTTTAGTGGTTTTTATTTTAGGTTTTAACAGTTTCGTTTTCTATTTTTTATCATATATAAAAATAGGAGGTATGATATGAAATATAAGGGAATAGATGTTTCTAAATATCAAGGAGATATTAATTTTAATAAAGTTAAAAATAATATAGATTTTGTCATTATAAGAATTGGCTACGGCAGATATGATAATCAAAAAGATCCTAAATTTGAAGCTAATTATAATGGCTTTAAAACATACAGTGTACCAGTTGGTATTTATCACTATAGTTATGCTAAAAGCGTAGAAGATGCAAAAAAAGAAGCTGATATAGTATTAAGGTGGCTTAATGGTAGAAGTCTTAATTTGCCAGTTTATTTCGATATTGAAGATAAATCCCAACAAAATTTAAGCAAAAATACTTTAACCAATATTTGTGAAGCCTTCTGTACAAAAATAGAAAAAGCTGGTTACTGGGCCGGAATATATGCAAATAAATATTTCTTTACTACTTATTTAGATTACAAAAAATTAGAAAAAAAATACACTATTTGGGTAGCCCAATATAATAATACTAATACCTACAAAGGAAAATATGATATGTGGCAGTATACATCGTCAGGAAAAATTAGTGGAATTAATGGTAATGTTGATATGAATTATTTATATCGAAATATCTTTGTAAATACAAATGGAAATACTAATGCAGACTTACCAGATTTAAGTAATTATAAAGGTAATTCTATTGTTGATGGATTAAAGTCAGTTGGTTTTGATAGTTCATTTAATGCCCGAAAAAACCTCTATAAAAAGCTAGGTTTTACTGATAATTATAAAGGAACTTCAGGACAAAACACTAAATTATTAAATGCCTTAAGGAAAAAAGAAAGTTATTATTTTACTAATTACAAAGGCCTTTCGTTTGTCGATGGATTAAAATCTATAGGTGTAGATGCATCATTTAGTAATAGAAAGATAATTGCTGCTAATAATGGAATTAGTAATTATAAAGGAACAGCTTCACAAAACTTGAAGTTACTTAACTTATTAAAAAATGGAAAACTAAGAAAATAGTTTCCTTTTTTAATTATTGACATAATATTTTTAGGTTGTTAAACTAATATTAGAGAAAAAAGGAGATGATGTTATGACTCCACATAACGAAGCAAAAAAAGGAGATATTGCACAAACAGTAATAATGCCAGGAGATCCATTACGTGCTAAATATATAGCTGAAAACTATCTAACAGATTATAAATTAGTAAATAAAGTTAGGAATATTTATGCCTATACTGGTAACTATAAAGGTAAAAGAATCACGGTCATGGCCTCTGGTATGGGTATGCCTAGCATGGGAATATACGCCTATGAATTATATAAATACTATGATGTAGAAAATATTATAAGAATAGGATCTTGCGGAGGCTATTTAGAAGAAGAAAAACTATTTGATATTATTTTAGCTAGAGAAGTATATAGTGAAAGTAATTTTGCCTATACTTTAAATAACGATAATTGTCATTTAATTGAAGGTGATAAGCAACTAAGCGACAGAATAAGTGAAAAAGCTAAAGAAAAAGAAATTAAATTATTTGAAGGCACAACCGCATGTACCGATTGTTTTGATTTATACATGACCGACGTCAATAAATTTTTAGAAAGAATTCCTAAAAATATTAAACCAATAGCTGCTGAAATGGAAGCCTTTGCCTTATTTTATATAGCTAAATTACTTAATAAAAAAGCCGCATGTATAATGAGCGTTGTTGATTCTAAATTTATTAAGGAAGTTGCCACTCCTGAAGAAAGAGAAACAGGATTAAATAAAATGATTGAACTTGCTTTAGATTCTATTATTTAGAACATAATAAAAAAGGTGATAGTATGAAACGCGAAATATACAATTTAGAAAATTATGATATTTACACAATAAAAACTAATAGATTTAAAACTATTAGTTTTGTTGCTCAAATACGAATAAAAAATGAAAAAATTCATGATAAGTATATTCCAATGCTTAGAAGAATGCTTATCAATACAAGTGGCAGTTATAATTCAATAAAAGAAATATGTGAAGCTTCTGCTAATATTTATAACCCAAGCTATTCTATAAGATTTATAGGTAGTGGTTCACAAGATGTTTTAATTTTATCGGGTTCTTTTATAAACGAAAAATATACCGAAAAAGGAATGAATGAAGAAAGTATAAAATTTTTACTTGATTTTATATTCAACCCTAAAGTAGATGATGGTGGATTTGATGAAGAAACATTCGAAATCCAAAAAGCCAAGCTAATCGATTATTATAAAAGTATAAAAGATTACCCTAGAGAATATGCCAGTTATAGATATGGTTCAAACACACATTATTATGATTATGAAGAATATACCCTTGAAGAAATAATAGAAATAACTGAAAACTTAACTAGAAAGGAACTTTATGACTTCTATAAAAAGATTATTAAAGAAGGTAAACTTGATATATATGTATGCGGCAATTTTGATTCCTTAGAAATGAAACAAATTATTGAAAGAAATGTCAACTTTAAAGGATTTAAACAAAAAAAACCAGTACATCAAATTATCCAAAAAACATATAATGAGAAACCAAAAGAAATCATTGAAAACTCATCTAACGTTCAAAGCTTTCTAATTATGGGGTTTAAGATAGTAGATATTACAGAATATGAAAGTAAATATGTATCCCTTATTTATGCCTGGATTTTAGGTGGGGGTTTTAATTCTTTGTTAAACCAAGTAGTTAGAGAAAAAAATTCCCTTTGTTATTACATATATGTGGAACGAAATAGTTTAATAAGTGGATTTAGGATATGCGCTGGCATAGATGGTAAAGACTATGATAAAGTATATAAGCTTATTGAAGGGGAACTTATGAATATGCAAACTGGTAATTTTTCTTCTGAATTATTTGAAAGTGTTAAAAATATTTACTATAATTCATTAGAAAACATTGAAGATTATCAAGGAGATATATTAAATAGTTTTATTTCCATGGAATGTATTGATGCTGATGATATAGAAACAAGAAAAGAAACAGTTAAAAAAATGACCAAAGAAGATATCATGAAATTTGCTAAAAAATCTCATATTGATGTTGTTTATTTATTAAAAGGTGATAAAAATGAATAAAGTATCTTATGAAAACATTGATTTAGATGTATATACCGAAGTTTTAGATAATGGTCTTAGAGTTTTTTTGACAAAAATTGAAAGAAATGAAATCCATGCGAGAATAACCTCATTATATGGAGGCTCAGTAGTAGAATTCAAAAATAAAAAAGATAAAGAATATACTAAAGTTCCAGCCGGAATTGCCCACTTTTTAGAACACAAAATGTTCGAAAAAAAAGATTATGATCCACTTCAAATATACGAAAAAAATGGAGCATCAGCTAATGCTTTTACAACCGAGGAAATAACCTCGTATCACTTTACAGGAATCCATAATTTTTATGATAATTTAAACACTTTACTAAAATGCGTTCATGAACCATATTTTACAGATGAAAATGTTGAAAAAGAAAAAGGTATTATTTCCCAAGAAAAGAAAGAAGATCTAGATAGTGTCTACTATATAACTAGAGATAAAGCTTTCGAAAACACTTTTAAATATTCCGGATACAAAAACACTGTACTAGGTAGTTTAGATGAAATAAATAATATGACCAAAGAAGACTTATATAAAGTTTATAATACCTTTTATCATCCAAGCAACATGGTTCTTACCATCAGTGGGGGAATTGATATAGAAAAAACTATGAAGTTTATCAAAGATTTTTATAATAAAAGAGATTTTGGTGAAAAAAAAGAAATAGTTTTAAAAGAAGTAGATGAACCCAAAGAAGTTGTAAAAAAGAAAGAAATCATCTATAAAGATATGAATTCAAAAGAAATATACATAAACTACAAAATAAAGAAAAACGCTAAAATGAATGATAAATTTAAAACTATCTGCTTTTTAAATATGTTTCTACAAATGAATTTTGGGGGACTTTCAGCGCTTAGTGACATAACATTCAAAGATAAAAACTACTTAGCTCCAATAAATTTTAGCCTATTAGTTGCTGATGACGTTTATGTCTTACAGTTTAATATAACCGCCAAAAATGATACTGAAGCAGTTATTAATTTGATTGATGATACTTTAAAAGCCAAAAATGTAGATGAAAAAATATTTAATTTATTAAAGAAAAACAATATAAGTTTTTTAATAACATCAACTGAAAATACTAAAAGTATATGTTATGAAATAGTGAGTCAAATAAAAAATTATGAAACACTTATTCCAAATATATATGATAGATTATTTAATCTAAAATTTAATGATTTTAAAACACTTGTTGAATCTTTAGATTTAAATAACCGTGCCGTAGTTATTTTAGAATCAAAAAAAGACGATTAACAATCGTCTTTTATAATGGTCGTTTTTTCTTTAAAAATTATAGTAGAAAACTTACCTAAGCTATCTTTAATATTGTTAAATGTATCAGCGTCTAGTCTAAATTTATAAATAATTTTTTTTTCAAAATTTTTTTCAACATCTATATTTCTTAAAATATAATCAATATTTTTGATATTATCATAATCAAACTCAATAGTAACCTCATATCCATCTACTAAAAGGCCAAACGAACATCTATTTAAAGCTTCCTTAGCCGAACTAGCATACGCTCTAACAAGACCACCCGCACCAAGCTTAATTCCTCCAAAATATCTTATCACAACACATAAAACATTAGTTAATTTGTTAGTCTTTAAAATATTTAAAATTGGTAAACCAGCAGTCCCACTAGGTTCACCATCATCCACACATTTTTCTTTTCCATCTATCACATAGGCATAACAGTAGTGAGTCGCATTTTCATATTTATTCATTAATTCTTTAATTTTTTGTTCGATCTCATTAAAACTTATTATTGGACATATAACCGTTATAAATTTTGACTTATTTATTACTATTTCATTTGTTATTTCATTTGTTATAGTTTTCATATAACCACCAATTTAATTATATTAAATGATAGTTTAAAATGCAACTACAAATATCTTGATAAATAATAAGAAATTATTTATAATACTTTTGAAAGAGGTGAAGAGTTATGATACTGGAAAAATTAAAATTAGTCCCCCATAAACCAGGGTGTTATTTAATGAAAAATAGTAATGGAGTAATTATATATGTCGGAAAAGCTAAAGATTTAAAAAATAGACTAAACTCATATTTTCACTCTTCACACACCGGAAAAACAGCGCGCCTAGTATCAGAAATCGCTGATTTTGATTATATTGTCGTTTCATCAGAAACGGAATCATTAATATTAGAAATTAATCTAATAAAAAAACATGATCCAAAATATAATATTTTACTTAGAGATGATAAAAGCTACCCTTATATCGAACTTACAATGGAAAAAGTACCAAGATTACTTGTAGTTAGAAATGTTCATAGAAAGAGAAAAAAAACAAGATTATTTGGTCCTTATCCCAATGTGACAGCTGCCAGGAATACTGTTAATTTACTAAATAGATTATATCCCCTTAGAAAATGCAAAACCTATAACAAAAGGCCATGCCTATATTATCACATTGGTCAGTGCTTAGGGTATTGTACAAATAATGTTGATACTAAAAAAATTAGCGACATGGAAAATGATATAATAAAATTTTTAAAAGGCGATGAAAAAATAGTCACCGATAAACTAAAAAAAGAAATAGAATTTGAAAGCGAAAATTTGAGATATGAAAAAGCTTTAGAATTAAAGGAACTTTTAGATTATATCAAAGTTACCTTAGTCAAACAAAAAATTGAAACCAATGACAATATTGACCGCGATATATTCGGCTTTTACAACGATGGTAATTATCTAAGCGTTTTTATTTTCTTTATTAGAGGAAGTAAAATAGCTGGACACCATCACCAAATAATACCTTTAATTGACAGTGAGGAAGAAGAATTAACTAGATATATTGCTAAATTCTATGATAAAGCTCTAATGCCAAAAGAAATCATCGTTCCAAGTATTGTAGATGATAAACTTCTTTCTGATTATTTTAAAAAAGTAGTTAAAATTCCCGAAAAGGGTGTCAAGAAAAAACTCGTTGATATGGCCAGCAGTAATGCCAAAAAACAACTTGAAGATGAATTAGAACTCCTTTTAAAAAATGAAGAAAAAACAACCAAAGTAAACGATGAACTTAAAGAAGTTTTAGATTTAAATAAATTAGATAGAATAGAACTGTTTGATAATGCTCATTTATTTGGAACTTATAATGTTTCCGGCATGGTAGTTTTTATAGATGGTAAACCAGCTAAAAACGAATATAGGAAGTATAAGATTTCTTTTGATAAAAATGATGACTATGGAACAATGAAAGAAGTTTTATATCGTAGATACTTTAGAGTTTTAAAAGATAATTTAACAAAACCAGATTTAATCATAGTAGATGGTGGAATTGGTCAAATGAACATTGCCAAAGAAGTAATTTCTAATTTTAATTTAAATATTCCAATAGTTGGATTAAAAAAAGATGATAAACATGCAACTAATGCCTTAGTTACTTTTGAAAAAGAAATTCCCATCACCAAAAGAAGTAATCTATTCCATTATTTAGAAAGAATGCAAGATGAAGTTCATAACTATACTATAAACTATCACAAACAAATAAGAAGCAAAGGACTTTATGCTAGCGTGCTAGATAATATAGATGGAATAGGGCCTAAAAGAAAAAATGAACTTTTGAAAAAATATAAAACCATAAGTAACATGGAAAAACAATCTATAGAAGAGCTTTCAAAAGTTATTCCCAAAGAAATAGCTATTAATTTAAAAAAAGTTTTGGAAGAAATATCCCAAAAAAACAAAAGTGAATAACAAAAAAACAAATGTTTAGTCTTATATTTTGACTTTACATTTTTTTTATATTTTGATATAGTGATACAGTAGGGTAAAAGGAGTAAGAAGTATGAAAAAGTCTTTAAAAATTATCGGAGTTTTTATTTTGATAATTATAATATTAATTAGTCTAGGCTTTGTTTGGGCAAAAGGATTAAAAAAAGATCAAAAATTAACTAAAGAAAAAATGAAATTAATTATAGATGCTTATCCAAAATTTGATGAAAGTGTAAACATGTTTTCTGATAAAAGAAACATTCTTTATGAATTCAAAGATGAGCTATACTTTGAAACATTAAGTGAAAACGTCACCTATTGGAACACATTTATAGATGAATATGCCGAAGGAATTAAAAAATTAGAAGAAAATTCTAAAATTTTAAAAGAAAATTGCATTGTTAATTTTGGTGATGTTAATACAAATAGTAAATGTACAGCTTTTAAAGCAAATTATGAAGCTGCCCATAACTATTATATAAGTGATGTGATAAGTTTTAATAAACTTGTTGATAGTTATGACGATTGGAATCAGAAAAACGGCGGCAAAGCCGAATCAGTAAAAAAAGCAGACTTTCCTGTTTATAAAAAATATATCGATTATGATAAAGATGGAGAGTATTTTGGGAAAGTTGAGGTAGAAGACAATGAATGATTTATTTGATGAAAACGAAAATATAGAAACATCTGAGGCTCCAAAATATAGACATGCTAAATCAGATGATTTAGCAACCAACATCTATGATAGTGATGAAGAAGATATTGATATTTTAGAAAGTGTGAAAAACACCAAAGATTTACATGAAAAAACATTACTTAATTTATACGAAGGTATGAAAAAAGAAGAAATTTCAAAAATTAATCCAGAATTTAAAGAAGATAAAGAAGAAAAAATAAAAGAACCATTAGAAAAAGAAAATGATGATGAAGAAAAATTGCCTGAAGATAATGAAGATGCTGAAGAAAATATAGAAGAAACGGAAAATAATGAACCAGAAGAAAATATGGCATCTTTCTTATATGAAGATGATTATGAAGAAAGAAAGCCAAAGAAAAGAGAAAAGAAAGCAACAAATAAAAAAATGAAACTATGGCAAAAAATATTAGTTGTTATAATATGTTTATTCATAGCTGGAGGTTCAGGACTTGCATTTTTGCTATATGGACCATATCCCAATTTTCGTGAATGGTTAATTACGACAGCCATGACAACAATGAATCATCAATATTTAGCTAAATGGTTTTATAGTGACAAAACTATTGAAGACATTATGAAAAAGAATTATGTTGTGGAAATAAATGAAGAAGTAGATACAAGCCAAGTAAAATTTGTGGATTACAGTAATCTCAAAGTAATGTACAAAAATAAGTATGAAAAAGAAGTTTTAACTAAAGAAAAAGGTAATGATTTATATAAACTTATAAATATAAATGAACCAGGAATGCGTGGATACTTAGTTGTTATATATGATCCAGCAAAAGTAAAAATTGCCACAGCTACTAATATGAGTTCATATGGTGAAATGCTTACTGATATGGTTAAGAAAAATAATGCTGTAATTGGTATGAACGCCAGTGGTTTCTACGATCCAGGTTATAATGGTAATGGTGGAAGGCCATATGGAATTGTTATCAAAAATAGTAAAATTGTCAGTAATTTAGAAAAACCTAATGTTGGTGGTGGAATAATTGGATTTACCAATGAAAACAAACTAATCTTAGGAAAAATGTCAGCTAATGAGGCTTTAAACAAAGGTATCAGAGATGCTGTAGAATTTGGTCCATATTTAATTGTCAATGGTAAACCATCATTTATTAGAGGAAATGGTGGATGGGGAACTGCTCCAAGAAGTGCTATAGCCCAAAGACAAGACGGAATTGTTCTCTTCCTAGTTATGGATGGTAGAGATTACTCTCACGGAATTGATGGCGTAGGCATGGTAGAACTTACAGAAATTCTAATGAAATATGGAGCATACAACGCTTCAAACTTAGATGGTGGAACATCATCAGGCCTTGTAATTGGTGATAAATTAATCAACAAACCAGTTAACGGTAGTGGCCAGAAAAAAACAAGAAAAATTCCAGATTCATGGATCGTTGTTAAGTAATTTATAATTATTTTTAGACATATATTTACATTAACTATTATTATTTTTTAAAAAAATAAATAGATATTTTGTTATAATGAAATAAAAGTAGGTGATTATATGTCTAAGCACTCAAAAAAAATAAAATGGATAATTGTAATTTTATTAATCATCGTAATTGCTTTTGGAATATATTATATATTAGATCATAAAAAAGAGTTAAAAAAAGCAGCTTTAGATATGACTGGTGAAGTTCAAATAAAACCTTTAAAAATTGTTAATCAGTTTTCAAAAACAAGGCCCATTGCCGTAATGATTAATAATAATCATCAAGCGTGGCCACATGCCGGTTTAAATGACGCTTATATTACTTATGAAATAATTGCTGAAGGCGGAATTACAAGATTAATGGCCATATTTAAAGATAAAGATACTGCTAAAATAGGGTCAGTAAGAAGCTCTAGGCCTTACTACCTAGATTATGCCTTAGAAAATGATGCCATTTATGTCCATTTTGGCTATAGTGATGACGCCAGAAAAGATATAAAGTCATTAGGAATAAATAATATTAATGGTCTAACTGACGAAAGTGTTTTTTGGCGCGATACGACTTTAAATAAAGCAAGAGAACACACGGCATTCACTAGTATGGAAAGAATTAAAAAATTTTCTGAAAATAGAGGCTATAACCGCGAAACTAATAAGAAACTATTATTAAAATATAGTGTTATGGAAATTGATTTATCTGGAAGAGAAGATGCTATAAAAGCTGATAAGGTTTTTATGAGATATTCGAATTACACTAATAGTAGTTATGAATATGATAGTGAAAATAAAGTTTATAAACGCTTTATGTCAGGAACAGCTCATACCGATGCCATAACTGGCGAACAATATACATATAAAAATATAATTATTACACCAATTAGAAACAGAAGTTATGATAGTTATGGTAGACAAAAGCTTGATAATATTGGTTCTGGCGAAGGGTATTTTATAACTGATGGATATGCTATTCCAATAACTTGGACCAAAGAAAGTAGGAATAGCCAAACTGTTTATAAAAATAAAAACGGTGAAGAAATAAGAGTTAACGATGGAAATACTTTTATTCAAATTACCCCAGTGGGACAAGAAGTAAAAATAGAAAGTAATTAAACAGTGAATTTGTAAAACAATTATAAATATGATATACTGTTTAAGTATTTGAGGTGAAATTATATGAGCAGTCACAAGTCTGACTTAGAGTATTTAAATATAATTAACAAATATATAAATAATGAAAAATTTAATAGAACAAAAGAGATAGAACATCATGGTATTACAAGATTTGAACATTCTCTTAAAGTATCTTATTATTCTTATAAAGTGGCAAAAGCTCTAAAACTTGATTATGAGCAAACCGCAATAGGTGGATTATTGCATGACTTTTTCATAAGCGCTGATGACAGAACAAATATCGAAAGATTAGAGTCTGTTTTTACGCATCCTAAAATAGCTTTAAAAACTGCCGAAGAAGAATTTGATTTAACTGTTAAAGAAAAAGATATGATAAGATCGCACATGTTTCCTTTAAACATTTCTGTCCCAAAATATATGGAAAGTTGGGTAGTTAGCTTAACTGATAAATGTGTTGCAGTTCAAGAACTATCATTAAAATTCAAATTTAGGGTTAAATATGCATACAATCTACTGTTATTATTTATGATTGGTATTATCAAATAAAAAAAACAAATTATTGTTTTTTTTATTTATATTTTAAGCATTTTTTGCTATAATGTATATGTTGTCCTTGTAGCTCAGCAGGATAGAGCAATCGCCTCCTAAGCGATAGGTCGGAGGTTCAAATCCTCTCAAGGACGCCACTTTAGTTAGTAAAACAAGTATAACTTGTTTTATTTTTTTTAAAAATACATATAATTATAATAGGTGATAATAATGATTAAATGGAAAAAATTAATTATATGCATTTTAATACCTAATATTTTAGGATTTTTAGGAAGTTTGATTGGAAATGTTCAAAATGGTTTTAACGGAATCATAAAACCATCTTTTACACCACCAGCTATCGTTTTTCCTATAGCCTGGGTAATTTTATATACATTGATGGGAATTTCTACATACTTAATCAGTGAAAATAATAGTAAAGATAAAACTAAATCGTTAGTTTTATATAGTATTCAGCTCATTTTAAATGTACTATGGACCTTTTTCTTCTTTAATTTAAAATGGTTCTTATTTTCATTTATATTGGTAGTTTTAATTTTAATTCTAGTCATTTTAATGATAGTAGAGTTTTATAAAATAAAACCACTAGCTGCTTATTTACAAATTCCTTATATATTATGGCTTATTTTTGCTGCTATCTTAAGTTATAACGTATTTTTACTAAATTAGACAAAATAATGTCTTTTTTTTATATTTTTACTGACTTTATTTTATAAATATGTTATAGTAATTATAGATAATATGCGCATTTGACACAAATAAATTTATCATATAAAATAGCAGCATATCTAAGGAGGGCTATTATGACTTTAGAAGAAAGAATAGAAGAATTAGAAAATAGAAGAAGAGCTTTACAAAATGCTTATCTTAACAATGAACCAATTATTGTAGAAACAACAAATGAAAGAGGGGAGAGAGTCCTAACTAGTATTAGTCCAGATTCCAATGATTATTTAGCAAAATATCAAGAAGAAAATAGAATGCTTGATAAGCAAATAAGAAGATCAAGACTTGAAGATGATTATGCAAATAGAAGGCCATTGATATATCATTTTGTTGATGATGATGGACAGGAAACTGATGTGGAACTAGGTGCAAATGACGTAGATTATGATAGAGCATACCGATACCAACGTGATTCCATTGAAACAGGTACTCAAACAGCCGATGACCTGATGAGGATTATTGATCAAGGAGTTGAAAGAGAAAATGAAACTAATGAAATTGTGGATAGAATTCTCGAGAATAATCCAGCGCCAGAAGTTCCGTGGACAAGGTTAGCTCCAATAGTTGAACAGGAATCTGCTCCAGAGTTTGAACCAGCAACAACTCCAGGACCAGTTTTGAGTCCAGAAATGGAAGCTGAATTTGATAGAATGATAGCCGAAATTCGTGCAGACAGTCAACCGAACCAGGAGCCAGCTGCAGAACCTGTACAGCAAGAAGAACCAGCAGTAGAGGAGCCAGCTGCAGAACTTGCACAACAAGAAGAACCAGCAGTAGAGGAGCCAGCTGCAGAACCTGCACAACAAGAAGAACCAGCAGTAGAGGAGCCAGCTGTAGAACTTGCACAACCAGAAGAAGCATTCGAACAACCAAACTATGAAAAAATGGAATATGATGAATTACAAGCTTATATATCACATTATAAAGAACAAATTAGCAATTATACTGAAATGACAGATGAAGAAATGCAAAATCTTGTAGAACACATAAAACAAGCCCATGATATGACAGAAGATGAAGCTAAAGCTTCTATACAAGATGATATTAATTATTTTAAAACAGAATTAAGAAAAGCTGAAACAGAAATAGAAAAAAGAAAAACGCAAAAAGATGAAATAGATGATGATGAAGAAAAGACACCAGAAGAAATGACAGATGAAGAATTACAAGAGTATATAGAAGTTCATAGAAAGTGGATTCAAAAAAATTCAAGTCCAGAAGCAAAACAAAAAGATATAGAATTGTGGAAAAGGTTACATCCTGAAAAAACTGAAGATGAATGCAAAAGAAAAAGTGAAGAATTATACGCATCAATGGAAATAGAATTAGCGCAAGCCGAAGCAGAAATAGAAAAAAGAGGCATATCAATAGACAAAAAGATTGAAAATTCTCAGAATTCCGCAATATCTGCATTCATTACACCTGAAAAACCTTTTGTAATAGTTAAATCAGGAGACAAGGTGTATGTAATTAGCAATGGTATTATTACTAGAGGCAAAATTAGAAAAACACAAAGTCCTTTAATTACAAATAATGAAGGTGACTTTACAAGACTTGGTATAGAAAAAGTACAAGGATTACCATTTACTGTAACTGTAGATAAAGATGGTGAGATGACAGTTAGTGGAGCTGATGAGGTTGAGTATTATAATCAACCTTCTATGACTAAAGATTTAGATGAATCTGATTTCGGTTTAGTTAGTAGTGTAGATAGTCCAAAACCTGATAATTATAAATTTGATGATGGACTCGGAGAATTAGATGAACCTGATTTTGATGATCCTAATTTCGGTGTTGCTAGTAGTGCAGATAGTCCAAAACCTGATAGTTCTAACTTAGGTGTTATTGATCAAAATCCAATTATCCCACCAACTGCTAAACATATTAAATCACGTAAAGAGAATAAAACATTACGCGACAAATTTAAAAAATGGCTCCCAGTAATTATTGGTGCTGCAGTAGTTATTGGTGCTGGAATAATACTTTACAATTATGGACCTGAAATTCTTGAAGGACTAAAACATCTTATATCTGGTGGTCAACAAACAGACACATCATCAATAGCAAAGCATGTCGGTAGTACAATAGGAGATATAACAGGTCATATTGGAGATACTGTTAAGAACTTCTCTGGTAGTGGCCACATTAGTGGAACGATCAGTGATGCTGTTTCCGGTATTGCTAATGTAAGTGGCGATATTGTTCAATCGGCTAATACCGCCCCAGAAGTTGCGCAGCATGTCGTCGCAATAGGTGATTCTTGGGCCCCAGGAGCTGTATCTGGTTTCGTCAGAGTTACTGGTGATGCCGCACTCGGTGGAACCGTTGATTTAAATAATGTTGATACTGTTTATGCAACATTAAATGACGCAATCAATGGAACTAACGGAATGCCAATCAGTGAATATGCAAGACCAAATATCGTTGGAGTTTATGACCAGTTAACAGGCGCATTTAATACTGCCGCAGATGCTATAAATAATATCGCACAAGGAGGTAGAATAGTATAATGAATGGACTTTATACTACAATAGAATTTGATGAAAACGATAAATGGTTTGTCGCTTTTGAAAATACAATTGATGGTGCTAAATATAGTTACTTAGTAAAAGTAAATGAGTCAGGTGATGATTTTCTTGATGAATATAAAGTAATGAAAAGCTATTTTTCTGGAAATGATGAATACATGGATGAAGTTACTGATGCCAAATTGTTAAGTGAAATAATGCCAATTTTAGTACCAGAAACTTCTGAATATCTTAAAAATCCTGAGAAATTAAAGGAAATGATTCAAAAAGTGTCTTAAAAGACACTTTTTTCTTTTAGATTATCATATATTTTTTACATGTCTAATAACTGTTAATTAAAAAAATATAAAACAATTTTCTAGATAAGTTATTCACAAAATGTGATATAATCTAATTGTAAAATAGAAAGAGGTATGATTTATTTATGGAAAACCAAAAACAAGAAGACATCATTGATAATGAAGAGGAAAGGCAAGTACCAAATAAAAAGAATAGCACAAAAAAACTATGGGTCTTGATTATTTTACTATTCTTGATAATATTAGGACTTGTCGGCTATATCTGCTATAACGCATATAGTCAAAAAGCAGAGAAAAATGAAAAACAAACAGAAAAAGACACTAAAGAAGAAACAAAAGAAGAGACAAAGCCAGAAAAATTATTGACAGGAACCAGAATTGAAAATGGAAATAAAGATGGCAGTGAATGTTTTGACCCTCAAGAACGAGAAGGATTCATGTATACTGGAAATGGTTGTTCTGGTTATTATGAAGGATTCTTATACACCAAAGCTGGTGACGGAATTGTTGAAGGTTTAAAAGAGCAGTATATCAGTCTTTATAAAAATTATGCATACATTTATAAAGATGGCAAAATTTTAAAAGTATCAACTGATGCGGATATTGTACATAGTGTTGAAAAAACAGATGTTGTACATATAATTGATAATGTCGCAGTCATTGTTAAAGATAAAAATATTTCATTATATTTTATCGAAACAAATAAAACAATTAACTTAGGAACAACTATGGATAAATATGAATATTCTATATATGGCTCAGGATATTATGAAAAAGTTAATGATGGTTTAAAACCTGGATATTATATAGCTTTTGAAGACCACGTTACTCCATTTGAACAACAAGAAAAAGATGCTGACGGAAATCCTTTAAACGCATATGAGTATTACTATATCCCTGAAACAGGCGAAGTTGGCAAGATTAAAACAACTGTGGATGGATATGCCAAACCTGTATTATACTTATATCCAAAAGAAAATAATACTAAAGTAACTGTTACTTTTGAAAAACCAGAACTACTTACTACTACCTATCCTAAATTTATTAACAAATGGAGTGTAGTAGCTAATAAAAATGGTGATTTATATGATAAAGATGGCAAGTATTATTATGGCTTATATTGGGAAGAAAATGGTCATACACCAGTTAGTTTTGAAGAGGGATTCTATGTAACTAAAGATAAAGCAATAGAGTTCTTAGAAGAAAAATTAGACACAGTAGGACTAAATAGTAAAGAGAAAAACGAGTTTATTATGTACTGGCTACCAATACTAGAAAAAAATGAAAAGAGTTTAGTATACTTTGAACTTACAAATGAAAGAGAGGCATATAACAAATTAAATATTACTCCAAACCCAGATTCATTACTAAGAGTAGCTATTCATGTTAAAAAAGTTGATAAGAAAACTAATATTAAAAAGCAAAAACTAAAAACATTTAAACGTAAAGGATTTACAGCCGTTGAATGGGGCGGAGTAATTCATTAATTCACTTTTAAAAAAGTAATTGAAAATGAGCAAAATGCTCATTTTTTTTATAGCCAAAATTTTAAAATTACATATATTAGTTTAGGGGGATGAATATATGAATGATTTAAAAATAGTTATAGATGCTGGTCATGGAGGAAGTGATAGTGGGGCAGTTAGTCAAAATGGAATAAAAGAAAAAGATTTAACACTAGAAATTTCAAAATATATGTATAATCAATTCAGAAATAGAGGAATAGATGCAACTTTAATTAGAAGTACTGATGAAACTATATCACCATCAGAAAGAGTTCGCCGAATTTTAGCGGCCTACGGTGATAACTCTAATGTCATAGTAATTTCAAATCATATAAATGCCGCTGGATCAGGAACCCAAAATGCCGAAGGTGCGGAAATCATATATGCTTTAAGAAACAATGATAAACTTGCCAGAAATATTCTTCAAGCTCTAGGAAATGAAGGACAAATTATGCGTAAGTTTTATCAGCGAAGATTACCAAGTAATACTTCAAAAGATTATTATTTCATCCATAGAGATACCGGAAGCAAAACCCAACCAGTAATTGTTGAATATGGTTTCATAGATAATCCTACAGATTTAAATAAAATACAAAATAACTATAAAAAATATGTTGATGCAGTAGTAAATGCCGTAATAACTACGGCAAATGGGGGAACAGTTGAACCAAAAATGGGTGAAAATTATTATATTGTAAAATCTGGAGATAGCTTATGGGGGATTGCAACCAAAAATAACACAACAGTCGCCGAATTAAAAAGATTAAATAATCTAACCAGTAATATACTAAATATAGGACAAATATTAAAATTACCAACAAGTGAAACTCAAACAAATACATATACTGTAAAATCTGGAGATAGTCTATGGAATATTGCTAATAGATATAATACAACAGTCGATGAATTAAAACGATTAAATAATCTAACCAGTAATATATTAAACATAGGCCAAGTATTAAAATTACCAACAAATGAAATTCAAACAAATACATATACTGTAAAATCGGGAGATAGTCTATGGAATATTGCTAATAGATATAATACAACAGTCGATGAATTAAAAAGATTAAATAATCTAACCAGTAATATATTAAATATAGGCCAAATATTAAAATTATCTTAATTTTCAATATCTCGGACAAGGCCAAAACTAAAGCCTTGTTTTTTCATTTCAATAATAAAATCTTCTAAAGCTTCAAAATTTCCTTTATTATTTGGGTGGATTAAATATATAGCGCCATTATGATATCTTTTAACCATTTCAGACAAAGCTTGTTTTTTAGATAGCGTTTTCGAAAAATCATCGTAATTTGCACTATAGAAAAAAGTTTTATAGCCTAAGTCTTTTAATATTTGAAGACTCCTAAAACTCCATTCACCGCGGGGTGGTCTAAATATTTTATCCATTTCTTTTCCGGATATTTTAAAAAAAGTATCCTGAACTTCCTTTATTTCTGTTAAAAATTTGCTAAAATTCTCTTTATCAGCAAGACTAGGCATACTTAAATGATGATAAGTATGATTTCCAATAGAATGGCCATCTTCAATCATTTTTTTTATTAATTCGGCATTAGCCGAAATAAAATTTTTGCATAAAAAGAATGTTCCTTTAACATAGTTTTTATTTAGTATTGAAACTATTTCACTAACATAAGTTTGATAACTACCTTCATCAAAAGTTAAATATAATACTTTTTTATCTGGCCCTAAAAAGAAAGTGTTATATTTTTTTAATTCATTTATATTGGCCCCACCAGCTGGTCTTTGATAATCAAATCTATTACCACTCCACCAATAGCGAGTAGTATTATCAATGTTTTCATAACTGTTTTTATAAATAATTTGATCTACTTTTTTAACACTAATAAATCTATGAGCTCTAGCAACTTCATTCTTGGAGTTTCTAATTTCATAGACTAATTCATAATGGCCCTCTTTGTTAAAGTTTACAGTTCCTTTAATTTTTACCTTATCCGTAATATCATTGCCTTTCTCATCGGTGGAAATAAATCCTGGTTCTTTATACTTTTCACCTAAAGGCAAAATTATAATAGTCTTTCCCTTTAACATCAACTTTAATGATTTATGATCACTTTTTTTATTAATGAATAAATTAAAAAATAAAATTAATACTAAAAATAAAGCAATTACATGTTTAGCATATTTAATCATAATTCCCCCTTAACAAAGTATACTAATTTTTAACTTGATTTATGTTTTAAATAATTGTACTTTTGGTAAATCTAATATATAATTAATAATAGAGGTGAACATATGAAAATAACAAAAAATATTAATCCAGCCATTTTTAGAGAATATGATGTAAGAGCCATATATGACGAAGATTTAAATGAAGATGTAGCCTATACTATTGGTAGAGCATACGGCAGTTATATTAAAATGCATGGTGAAAGTAAAATATTAATAGGTCATGACAATAGAAGCAGTCACGCCGTTCTTTATCCAGCCTTAATGCAAGGATTATGTGATAGTGGTATCAATGTGATAAGTTTAGGCCTAGTAACCACCCCAATGCACAATTTTGCCAAAATATACTATGACATAAATGCGGCTATTATGGTTACTGCAAGCCATAATCCAAAGGAATATAATGGATTTAAAATTTCTATGGAAAAAGAGGACTCTTTATTTGGAGATAGGCTTCGTGAATTTAAAAAATTCCTAGATAAATATGAATTTTCATTAGGTGCTGGTCATGTGTATGAGGAGGATATTACCGGTCCATACCTAGAAGAAATAAAAAAATCAATTAAAATGGGAAATAGAAAAGTAAAAGCTGTAGTGGACTGTGGTAATGGAACAGGTAGTATTTTCATCGAAAACATTTTAAACATGTTTAATATAGATTATGATTTATTATATTGTGAAAGTGATCCAACCTTCCCAAACCATACCCCAGATCCGGCTGTTAAAGAAAATATGATAGATTTAGGAAAAAGAGTAGCCGAATTAGGATATGACATCGGTCTTGCTGTTGACGGAGATGCTGATAGATGTGGCATGGTTTTAGAAGATGGCACATACATACCAGCTGATTTAATAATGCTTTTATTTTATAGAGATATAGCTCCAAAAATGAAAGTGAAAAAAGGCGTTTTTGATGTTAAGTGTTCTAAAACCTTAATTGATGAGTTAGAAAAACTTAATATTGAACCTTGCATGAATAGGACAGGAGCTGTTTACTGCAGAAACTTTATAAACAGTAATAATTTAGAATTTGGTGGCGAATATTCAGGACATCTATTTTTTAAAGATAGATACTTGGGATATGATGACGGAATATATGCTATTTTAAGGCTAATTGAATTATTATCTAAAACAGACAAAAAAGTAAGTGAGCTTTTTGAAAAAACAAATAAATATTATTCTACTGATGAAGTTAAAATTTCTAAAGAAATCACCGATGATAATAAATTTAATATCGTTAAAGATGTCATTGAATACGCTTCAAATAAAAATTATAACTATAGTTTAGTTGATGGAATTAGAGTTAATTTCGATGATGGTTGGGCTTTAGTTAGAGCCAGCAACACAGGACCGAATTTAACCCTAAGATTTGAAGCTAAAACTAAAGAAAGAGTAGAAGAATTAAAAGAAGAATTTATAAATGTAATTGAGAAAAGTAATTAGCTTTTCTTTTTCTTGTAAAAATAGTGTATAATATAAAAAGAAACAGGTGATAAAATGTTTGTTGATGAAATAATCGTTGAATTATACGCCGGTGACGGTGGCGATGGATGCATGGCTTTTAGAAGAGAAAAATATGTAGCCATGGGCGGCCCATTCGGTGGAAATGGCGGAAAAGGATCAGATATCGTATTTAAAGTTGATCAAGGATTAAACACCTTAGTAGATTTCAAATATAAAAGAATAATAAAAGGTAGTAGTGGGGAAAACGGCCTAGGCAAAGGAAAACATGGCAAAAATGCTGAAGATGTAATTATCCCCGTTCCTGAAGGGACAATAGTTACCGATTTTGATACAGGTTTAATAATTGCTGATTTAACTAAAAATGGCGAAGAAGTCGTTATAGCCAAAGGTGGAAGAGGCGGCCGTGGAAACATGGCTTTTGCTACCCAAAATAATCCCGCCCCTAAATATGCAGAAAATGGGGAACCAGGAGAATACCGAAAAGTAAAAATAGAGTTAAAATTAATGGCAGACGTAGGCTTAGTAGGCATGCCTAGTGTTGGAAAATCAACTATTATTTCAAAAATTTCCGCATCAAAACCTAAAATTGCCGACTATCCATTCACAACCCTAAAACCTAATCTTGGAGTTGTAAAAGCCGGAGATTATAGTTTTGTTGTTGCTGATCTTCCCGGATTAATCGAAGGAGCCTCACTAGGTAGTGGGCTAGGTGATAAATTTTTAAAACATATTGAAAGAACTAGAGTTATTGCGCATGTTATCGATATGAGTGGATACACTAATGATCCATATAAAGATTACTTAATAATAAATAAAGAATTAGAAAATTTTAGTAAAAGCCTAACAAAGAAAAAGCAAATAATAATTGCCAATAAAATGGATATGCCAAAATCTAAAGAAAATTTAGAAAAGTTTAAAAAACAAGTTAAAGAACCAATATATGAAATTTCCGCAATCAAAGGTGAAGGCCTTGATAAAGTAATAAATGCTCTTGCTGAAACCTTAAAAACCCTTCCAAAATCAAAACTATATGAAGATGAAAAATTTGAAAGTCATGTCATTTATAAATTTAAGGAAGAAAAACCATATGAAATTATAAAAGAAAATGAAATATGGGTAATTAAAGGTGAAAAAGTAGAAAAACTATTTAAAATGAGCAGATTAGATACCGATGAAGCCGTACTTAGATTTTCAAATAAGCTAAGGAAAATGGGTATTGATGATGAATTAAAAGAAAAAGGTGCTAAAGAAGGAGATTTAATTAAAATTTTGGATTTTGAATTTGAATTCAGAGAATAACAAAGAGTATAACTCTTTGTTTTATTATAAAAATTTAAATTTGACAAATATTAAAAAAATAATATAATATCTACGTGTAAAAAGGAGGGGTTACCATGAAAAAATATAAGTTATCAAAAAATTCTAAAAACATAGTATTAGCCATTATATTTTCACTAGCTGTTGCTATAGGCGGAAACGCTATGATTAAAGGATTTTCAAGTAATAAATATGCCCTTTTAACTGATGAAGAAATAGCCCAAAGAAATGCTTTGTTAGATAATGAAACTGAAGATGATAAATCAAAATATACCACATTTGGATATGTTGCTGAAGGTACAATAATAGGAGTAGGATTATTATCTGCTGGTATGATGTTAAAAGGCAATAAAAAAGAAGAAAAATATAATGAAGTAAAATATTATTTAAAAGAAGATAAAAACCCAGTAATCGGTAGTAAAATAAAAAAAATACCATGTAAAAAACAAACTAGAAGATATGACAGTAAATACCGTAAAATAACTGGAAAAAGAAGAAAATAAAAAAGCTCATAAGAGCTTTTTTTCATTAAAAAACTAGGAAAACCTAGTTATGCAGCATTAATTTTTTTAATAGTTCTAATTTCACGAGCTGATAATTTATATTTTTTGCCATTAATTGTTATTGTTTGTAAATTTGGTTTAAAAGCATGCTTAGTTGCATTTAATGCGTGAGAACGACGATTCCCAAATAAAGGTTTAGTATCAGTAATTTTCTTTGCCATAATATCCCTCCTTAAAGTTTTCTTGCCATTTAACTTTACCACAAACTTTAAAATAAGTCAATTTTTTTAATGGATTTTATCATAAATATTTCAAAAAAGCCTAAAAATATAGTAAAATATCTATAGAAGGTGATAATATGGCTCCACTAAATATAAAAACTGATGGCTACTTATTACATAGTATGATAACAGTCAAAAACTTAGTCCAAGTAGCTAAAGAAAAAAATTTAAAAGCTTTAACTATCACTGATAATAACATGTACAATGCCATAGAGTTTTACAAAGAATGTAAAAAAAATGATATAAAACCTATTATTGGTTTAGAAATAGAACTGCCAGAAAAAATAATACTATACGCAAAAACATACGAAGGATATAAAAATTTACTAAAATTAACTACCCTTAAAAGTGAAAAAAAATTAGATATAAAAGTTCTGCACCGATTATCTAAAGATTTATTATGCATCGTGCCTTACGAATCTAGAATGCACTATAATGAATTAAAAAAAGTATATGATATTATATATGTTTCTTACAAAAATGAAGAACAAAAATCAAAGATAAAACTAACAAATAAAATATATATGAACGAAATATTATGTATTAATAAAAAAGATGAAAAGTACTTAAAATATCTAAAAGCCATAAAAGAAGGCAAAAACCATCTAGAAGTAGAAGAAATAGAAAATGTAAGCCTGCTTCCATTAAACAATTTAAATAGCGAAATTGCTGATTTATGTGATATTGAAATAAAAATGCATCAAGATTTGCTTCCTATATATACAGCCGAAAATTCATATGAGTTACTAAAAAAAGAATGCATAAAAGGTATGAAAAGGCTTTTTGGCTCATCTGCTCCTAAAAAATATGCCATAAGATTAAAAGAAGAATTACAAATAATTAAACAAATGGGTTTCTGCGATTATTTTTTAATCGTTGCCGATTATATAAGATATGCCAAAAAACAAGGAATTTTAGTAGGACCAGGTAGGGGAAGTGCGGCCGGATCATTAACCGCATATACTTTAAACATAACAACAATTGATCCATTAAAATATGACTTGTTATTTGAAAGATTTCTAAATCCAGAAAGAATAACTATGCCTGATATCGATGTGGATTTTGAAGACACCAGAAGAGAAGAAGTTATAAATTATTGTGTTCAAAAATACGGAATGAAAAAAGTCGCTTTAATAATAACTTTTGGAACACTAGCCTCAAAACAAGCTATCAGAGATGTTGCTAGAACTTTAGAAATTGATCAAAAAAAGATCGATACTTTAAGTAAATTTCTAGATTCCAGAAAAAACCTTAAAGAAAATTATAATAATGAGGTAAAAAATTATATTGAAATTAATCCAGAATTAAGTAGTGTATATAAAATAGCTTCGAAATTTGAAGGTTTAAAAAGACATACATCTATTCACGCTGCTGGAGTTGTTATGTCTAAATATGATTTAGAGGAAAATTTACCATTAGATAGGAATAATAATTTTTATATATCACAGTACGATAAAGATTATTTAGAAGAATTAGGCCTTTTGAAAATGGATTTCTTATCAATAAAAAATTTAACTTTAATCACTAACATCTTAAAAGAAATAAATTTAAATTTTGATGATATTAAAGAAGATGATAAAGAAGCCTTAAATATTTTTAAAAATGTGAACACTGTTGGAATATTTCAATTTGAATCAGCAGGAATGATAAATTTCTTAAAAAAATTAAAACCAGACACCTTTGATGATGTAGTTGCCGCCTTAGCTTTATTTAGACCAGGGCCTATGAAAAACATCGATTCATATATAAGAAGAAAACAAGGAAAAGAAAAGATTGATTATTTTCACGACGATTTAAAAAAAGTGTTAAATCAAACATATGGTATAATTGTTTATCAAGAACAAATTATGCAAATAGCTAGTATTATGGCTGGATATACTTTTGCCGAAGCTGATTTGCTAAGAAGAGCTATGAGCAAGAAAAAAGAAGATATTCTTCTCAAAGAAAAAGACAAATTTATAAAGGGGGCTATAAAAAAAGGTTATGAAGAGTCTTTAGCCCAAAAAGTATATGATTTAATATTTAGATTTGCTGAATACGGTTTTAATAAATCACATACTGTAGCTTATGCCATGATATCTTATAGAATGGCTTATTTAAAAGCCCACTATCCAAAAATATTTATGAAACACCTACTAACTCAAGCCATAAATAGTGAAACAAAAACAAAAGAATATATATATGAATGTAAAAAATATGGGATAGAAATTGAAAAACCTAATATTAACTTAAGTACAGATAATTATCAAATAATAAATGATAAAATAGTTTATCCTTTAACCAATATAAAAAATGTTGGAATAAGTGCTGTTAAAGAGATATTAGAGGAAAGAAAAAAAAGCAAATTTAAAGATATATTTGATTTTATAAGTAGATGTTATAAAGGAGCAGTAACTATAAAAACTATCGAAAGTTTAATATATTCTGGTGCCTTTGATACATTTAAAATAAATAGAAAAACATTAATTGACAACATAGAATTATTAACAAATTATGGAGAAATAGGTAACTATCTAGATGATGAACTATTTAAACCAGAACTAAACATAAAAGAAGAATACTCTAGTTCTGAACTTATGAAACACGAATTAGAAACTTTTGGCTTTTATTTCAGTGCTCATCCAGTCACTGAATATAAATTGCAAAATAGCCACATTGATATAAAAGATATTTCACTTTACTTTGATAAACAAATCGAAACAGTTGTTTATGTAGATAAGACCAGAGTTATAAACACAAAAAACAAAGAAACAATGATGTTTATTACCGGAAGTGATGAACTATCACAAATAGATATTGTATTATTTCCTAAAACATATAATGAAAATAAGAACATAAAAGAAGGAAATGTCATAAAAATAAGGGGCAAAGTTGAAAAAAGATATGATGAATATCAGATAATCGCAAATAACATCATTATATTAAAATAGACTATATTTTTAATCAAAAATATGTTATATTAATAATAGAGGTGTGTAGAATGAAAAGGGAAGACAAACAAATGATACTTATTTATTCATTAATATTTTTAATAATAGTTTTAATAATATTTTTAACTAAAATAATTTTAGAAAACAATCAAAAACCAAAAGAAACGCCTAAAGAACCAAAAACAGAAGAAACTGTCATTAACCCATATCCTGTTGTAAATGAGGAATGTACCTTTAGTGTAACTAGGGACCAATATCACCAATTAACGGCAGCTGGATGCAAAGGTGGATATACAAGATATGATATAAATGATGTAAATATTAATAATACTAATATGAAAGTATCGGTTATATATTCTGATTTAGAGGAAAGTGACAAAAAAATAAATGAAGGTTTATTTATAAATGATAAGAAAGTAACATCTGTTGTAGATAATATTACTAGGATAAAATTTGGTATATTTGATAACAAATTATTTGTGTTAGATACTAACAATAAAGAAGCAAATGCTCTTGCCTTTGATGTTGAAGGGAAGCAAGTTTATAATTTGAAAAATGTATTAAGTAAAGCGAATATAAAAGATTTATCAACTGGAGATACTACTATCAATTCATCAGTTTTAAATCCAGGCACTTTTATATTTGCTGAAGGAGTTATTGAATTTGACTCTGTTTCAAATAATTGTCAAAATGGTGAAAGTTCAAAAGGATCACATTATAAAGTAACTTACAGTAATGATAAATTTGAACTACCAGAATTTATGAATTTAATAAACTGTGGATAAAAAGAACGCTAATTAGCGTTCTTTTTGCTTAAATAATCATTTAAAATTTTTAAATATTTTTCTCTAGCAGTATCATCAGAATTTTCCCATAAAACCTCAAAAAAAACTCCTAGTCCAGGTAAAGTAAGTTCTTCTTTATCACCAATAGAACTAGTGATAGATTGTTCAATCTCAGAAATTGAACATTCCTTAAAATTATTTATAACATGATTTCGAATACTTATGTTCATAAATTCATCCTTTCTAATCATATAATGTGTAAAGTAAAAACAAAATATACAAAATTTATATATTTTTAAAAACAAAAATAGTATAATTATTATAAAGTGGGGGATAACATGAAAATATTAATTATAATAATTTTACCAGTAATATATACATATAAAACTAGAAGAACATTAAAAACAAAACAAAAACAAGTCAAAGAAGAATGGGATAAAATTGACAATATTTTAAAGACAAGAAATGATATAATCCCAGACTTAGTTAAAGTGACAAAAAAATACTTAAATGAAGAAACTGTAAATAATATAAATAATATTCGTAAAGATCTTTTAATATCAAAAACAAGAGAAGAAAAAATTAATAATTCAAACAAATTAACAAGCGAATTAGGGTATTTATTCTCAGTTACCGAAGACTATATAAACTTAAAAGAAAATAGTGAATTTTTAGATATTCAAAGTAAACTCCACGATACCGAAGATCAACTTTTAAAATCAAAGAAAAAGTATAATAGTAATGTGATTAACTATAAAAACAAAATAAGAAGATTCCCATCAAATGTCGTGGCCTATATTTTTAAATTTAAACCAGCAGTTGTATTTTCAGAAGCCCCAAAAAAAGAACTAAAAAAAATAGCTAGTCAAGCTGAAATAGAAAATGTTGAAGTATTAGAATTTAAATAATTTTAATACTTTTATTGTTTTAAAAACAAATGTTTGCTATAATTGTTTTAGGTGATAAAATGAAAATAAAAAAAATAAAAAAAATCGGTTCAAAATATAAATTAATACTAGATAATGATGAAGAAATAACTACTTATGAAGAAGTTATATTAAAAAATGGATTATTATATGATAAAAATATAACTGAGAAAGAAAGAGAAAAAATAATAAGTGATACAGCCTATTATTTAAGTTATCACAAAGCCTTAAATATGATAAATAGAAGATTAAGAAGTGAATATGAAATAATAAAAGAATTAAGAAAAAATGAACTATCAAATAAAGATATTGAAAAAATAACCGATGAATTAAAAAAAATTAACTTAATAAATGATGAAGCTTATGCCAAAGCATATACCAATGATAAAATAAATTTATCATTAGATGGCCCTCATAAAATAAGAAAAAATTTAGAAGAACATAAAATAGAAGAGAAATATATCAACCAGGCTATAGCAAATATTGATAAAGAAATACTATATAATCATATTGATAAAATAATAAATAAAAAAGTTAAAAATAATACTAAATATACTGCTTATATGTTGAAACAAAAAATTATAAATTACCTTGTAAATCTAGGATATGATAGAATAATGATAATAGAAAGATTAGAAAACATTAAAATTGAAAATAAAAATTTAGAAAGAGAAATGGATAAAATTTATAATAAATTAAAAACAAAATACAATGGTGATCAATTAATATATAAATTAAAAAATAAACTATATACTAAAGGGTTTTCCAAAGAAGAAATAGAAAATTATATAAATAAAAATAGCTCATTAATTTGAGCTATTTTCAGTTGTAGATTCTTTATCACTTGAACCAAGCGCTGTTTTAATAGAACTATTATAAGACTTATTAAGATCAGAATCAGCAATTTTTAAATTATATTTTTTACGAAGAGCAACTAGTGCCTTTGTTTGTAGAGTAGAATCATTACTAATTCTTTGATCAACTATTTTATCAATAATATCGTCTTTAACTTTCTTTAATTTTGGTTTTTCCTTTTGACTAATACGATAAATAATGTGATAACCATATTCTGACTTAACTGGTTCTTTACTATATTCACCATCTTTTAGTTTAGTAACACATTTCCAGAACTCATCAACAACAGAACCATAAGTAACCGTTAATTTTCCACCGTTTGCTTTAGTTCCCTCATCATCAGAGTATTTTTTTGCTAGCTTATCAAACTTTTCACCTTTATCAAGTTTTTTAATAATACTTTCAGCTTCTTTTTTAGCTTCTTTTTCAGCAGCTTCTTTTTCTTCATCAGACATATTATCTTTGGTATTTGGACTTATTAAAATGTGTTTAGCCTCAATATCACCAAATATTTTTTCTTTATAATACTCATTAATATCATCATCAGTTACTTGTTTTTTAACATATTTTTCAGTAACAACTTTTTTCTTATAATCCAAAATCAAAACCTTTTTAAAATCATCTTCACTTTTATAACCAGCATTAGCTAAAGCCGCACTAAAGTCCATTCCATAACTTGCATAAGAATCCTTATAAGATTTTAATTGTGAATCAGCTGATGATTTAGCATCCTCATCAGTTTTAATTTCTTTATTAACAATAAAGTCATCAATCATATTGGTTAAAACAGTAGCACCACCTTGTTTTTTTAGTTCGCTGTATAAATCTTCAGCTGTAACTTTCTTTCCATCCATTTTTGCCACTAGCTTTTCACCATTTTTTAAAGTAGCTGTTCCGCAGCCTGTAAGAAGTAAAATAGCTGCCAAACTAATTAATAATTTTTTGTGCAATTTTATTCGCTTCCTTTCATACGTATGTCGCAATTCATACATATAAATCATAACAAATTTTCAGATAAAAAACAACATTTTAAGCCCAATTTACACAATAGTAATCACATAATTTTAAAAAAACCATAGAATAATGTGAAAAGATAAAAAAGGAGGATGGTTTATTATGTGTAATACAAATAATGGTGCAGCTATTGTATTAGTATTATTTATTCTTTTAATAATCATACTTGGAGCTTGGATCTAAGCTAGAAAGGAGTTATTATGAATAATTGTGAAAAATCATGTCACGGAAATAGCAATGGATATTTAATAATTTTAGTATTATATATCCTACTTGCAATCCTACTTGGATCAACCTTATATTATTAAAGTAGTGTGCAGAGCATGAAGTTGTCAACGAAAAGTAGACAGTAAAAAGATATTATTTAAAACCT
>CAZKKR010000008.1:0-13808 GCA_964553605.1 uncultured Muribaculaceae bacterium
AGTGTTTTATTATCAGAGCAGTATTCTAATACGTATTTATCTTCTTTCTTGCATATAATTACGCCAACACTTTTTTCATTATAAATTTCTTTTATATTCTTATCTACATAATTCATATATTTTTTTACTTGCCCAATATACTCAGCTTTCATTTTATTTACTTTTATCTCCACAATTACATAACAATTAAACTTAACATTAAATAAAAGAAAATCTATATAATGATAAGTGTCCCCTATTTTTATTTTTACTTCATGACCTATATAAGCAAAACCACTCCCTAATTCTTTTAAAAATTTATCCATATCTTCTAAAATAAACTTGTGAAGGACATATTCACTTACATCATCATTTACTTTATTTTTAGTTTTAATTATTATTGGATTTTTAATTAAGGTATTTACTTTAGGTTCTTCAAGTTCTTCTTTATATCCTATTCTTTCATATTCCTTTGATTTTATTTTTTCACTTAAATCACGATATGATAGGTTTTCTTTTTCAGTAATATAAATATAATAATTTATTTCATCCATTGATTTTAATGGTAATAACGTTCTGTAGTGAGTCCACGATAAATTGTGACGCAATGCGTCATAATTTCTAAACTTTAAATAAAATAATCTCATATAACGTAAATTAGATGAATCATATTTTTTGTTAACCTCACTAACTAACATTTCTGAGTACCTCTTAATTAATCTATTTCCATATTTTGCTCTAGCTTCTCCTCCTTGAGCTTCTACTAAAAGTCTACCTACTTCAAAGTATGAATTCAAATCACTTTTATTTTTACTATAATCTTTTACCTTTTTATAGGCTTCATTTTTTATTAATGTATTTTTTATTTCAGTATAGTAGTTGATAAAATCATCTCCTCATATATTAATATACTGGATACAATGATTATTTCCTTTTTAAAAAAACAAGTAATTTTTCTGCATTACTTGTTTTTTATTTTAAATTCAAATACGTACGGATAATATTTGCCAGTTATATATATTTTATTTTTGTTATAGGCAATGCCATTTAAAACGTCAATTTTTTTGTTTTTTAAATAATTGTTAATTAGTTTTGTAAAATCTATTTTTTTAATGACTTTTCCATTATTTGCATTTATTATTAATACTATATTTTCTTTCCAAACATTAGCCCAAATATTACCGTCTATGTATTCTAATTCGTTAATGTTACTTATTTCTTTTTTATCATCATGAACGGATATTTTTTTTACTATCTTTAATTTTTCATCCATGAAATATATGTTTTGCGTGCCATCACTAGCAATTAAATATTTGCCATCTGTTGTTAATCCCCATCCTTCTTTATCATAATCATAGATTTTTAATTTCTCAAGGGTTTTAGGATTAAAGGTTAGAATTTTGTGTTCTTTATATGTTAAAACATATAAAATATCATTTAAAATTACTGAGCCTTCGGCAAATATATCATTGTCTAGTTTTTCTTCTTTTCTTGGGTTTCCTGTTTTAATATCTATATCTTTATATATTTTTGATTTTCCATAAAGACCTACGGTTTCATACATTTTATTATCATGAAAGAATAGTCCTTCAGTAAATGAATTTTTATCATGCGGATAAACTCTTGTTAGTTCCAAATAATTATCATAATCTACGCTTTGGTTAGTGCATCCAGTTAGAAATAAAACTATTATTAATATAAATATTTTTTTCATATATTTTCTTTGTTTAACTTTTCAATTAAGTTATCTATTCCCTCTACTAAATCATTATATGTTTTTTCGAAATTGCCGGTGATATATGGATCAGCGATATCTCTATCAAGTAGTTTAATCACTTTATTATTTGGATCAATTTCAAATATTTTGAAGATGTTTGTAACATTTCTATCTTCCATGCATATGAAATAATCAAATTTTGGATAGTCATCCTTTTCCACTCTCATAGCCTTTCTTTTTGTATAGGAAATCCCTTTTTCATCGAGTTTAGCTTTTGCATAATGATACATGTCATTTCCTTCTTCTTCATATGATGTAGCTTTAGAGGTTATGTAAAATTTATCTTCTAAATTTAGTTTGTTTATTTTATCTTTCATGATAAATTCAGCCATTGGTGAGCGGCAAATATTACCTAAACAAATAAAACATATTTTAGTCATTATTTGCCTCTAGTGATTTATAATATTCATATCTTTTAATAGCGGCTTCTTTATTTAGTTTTAACATTTCTAAAGCCTTATCTGGATTTACTTTTTTAAGCATATTATATCTTGTTTGACTATCTAAAAATTCTTCATATAAATTAAAATCAGTATTTTTACTATCTAAAATTAGTTCTTTATCATATCTAAAAATTGGAAAATATCCACATTTTGTTGCTAAGGCTTCCATATTTGAACTTTCACCCATACCATTTTTTATTCCATGCGCTATACAAGGAGCATAAGCTATAATTATTGATGGGCCTTCATGTTTGTTGGCTTCATCAATAGCTTTTATAGCTTGCATCATGTTTGCTCCTAAACTAATTTGGGCTACATAAACATTTGGATAAGCCATAGCAATTCTAGCTAAATCTTTTTTATACGTTTTTTTACCAGAGGTAGCAAATTCAGCCACAGCTCCTTCAGGCGTTGCTTTTGAAGCTTGACCACCAGTATTAGAATAACTTTCAGTATTTAAAACTAAAATATTTATATTGGCATTGCTTGAAAGAACATGATCAATTCCGCCAAAGCCGATATCATAAGCCCAGCCATCTCCACCAACTGCCCATATTTTTTTAGAGATGATATTATCTTTTAATTTTTTTAATTTAGGATGTTTATCGTAGTCAATATTTTCATACACTTCTTTAGTTATTTTATAATCATTGCTGTTTTGAAGCCATTTATCAAATAGTTCATCTTCATTTTCGAGCATGTATTTTCTTATTTCATTTTTTTTAGATTCGTAGCCTTCTACCATACCGTAGCTAAATTCAGCATTATCCTCAAATAAGCTACTAGCCCAAGGAACTCTATATGGGAGATTTGGAAGTTCCCCGCCATAAATTGATGAGCATCCTGTAGCATTAGCGATTATCAAATTATCCGTAAGCTGGGTTAGTAATTTAATATATGGTGTTTCTCCACATCCGGCGCATGCTCCATGGAATGCAAATTTAGGAGTTTTGAGCTGGCTACCTTTTATGGTATTAGCTGGAAACATTTCTTTTTCTTTAATATTTTTGTCTAAGTAATCGAATATTTTATCATTGTTTTCATCTTTGATATTTATAAATTCTAAGGCTTTTTTCCCTTGGAGGCCTGGGCAAGTATTTATACATACTCCGCATCCAGTACAGTTTTTAGCACTTATTCCTATGATAAAGTAATGATCTTTAATACCTAATGTTTCTTTACATCTTTCTTTAATATATTCTGGAGCTTTTTCAAATTCATCCTTATTTAAGATAAATGGTCTTATTACTCCGTGCGGACATGTTAAAGAGCAAAATGAACACTGGGTACAGTTTTCATTAATCCATTTTGGAACAGTATCAGAGATATTTCTCATTTCAGGTTTAGTATGTTTAAATGTTCCATCTTCATATCCTTTAAAATCAGAAACTTTTAAGCTACCACCCATTCTATGTTCAATAGCATCATAGATCGTTTTGACTTTGAAATTTAATTCTTCTTCAAAGTCATCTAATTTTATTTCTTTTAAATTTTCTTTGACATATTTTAAAGCATCAATATTACTTAAAGCTATTAATTTACTTTTTAATCCAAATTTGTTTTGAATAAATTCTTCTAGTATTTCATCTTTGTTGATTCCCATTAAAATTAATATGGCTTTAGTCATAATCATACTTATTTTTCTTCCCAAATTATGACTTTCAGCTATTTTGCCAGCATCGATTATATATAATTTAATTTTCTTTTGTTTTAGAAATCTTTTATATGGATTTAGCACATCTAATATTTGTTCACTTGTTTTACTCGTATTTATAAGTATAGTGCCACCTTTTTTTATTTTTGATATTGGATCAAATAGCTTAGGATAATTATCTTTTGATATAACGATAAGTTCAGGATTTTGAACTAAATATGATGATCTTATTTTATCTTTTGAAATTCTTAAGTGACTAGCTGTTACACCACCTGATTTTTTTGAATCATATTCAAAATATCCTTGAACATTTTGGTTTTTACTTAAAATTTCAATTAGTGATTTAGCACTACTAACCATGCCATCACTACCATATCCATATATTAAAATTTCTTTGGAATTATCTAAATTTAGTGGTTTATATGGAATACTTAATTTTGTAACATCATCAGTGATACCGATAGTAAAATTGTTTTTTGGTTTATCAAGCATGTCATAAATTGCTTTTATCATACCTGGAGTTGTATCTTTTGATGATAATCCGTACCTGCCACCAACTATTTCAATATTTTTATCTTTTAAAGCTTCCCTTATATCTAAATATAAAGGTTCTCCGATACTACCAGCTTCTTTGGTTCTATCTAAAACAGCAATTTTTTTAACTGTTTTTGGTAAAACTTTTAGCAGTTTTTGCTTTGAAAATGGTCTATATAAGTGTACTTCGATTAATCCATAATTTGGAAGTTTATCAATCGTTTCCTTTATAGTTTCACATACTGAACCCATGGCTACTATAACTTTTTTGGCATTTTTGTTTCCATAGTAGTTAAATGGTTTATAATTTGTTTTAGCTATTTTGTTTATTTTTTTCATATAGTCTTCAACTATATTTGGAACTTCTTTATAAAATCTATTTCTAGATTCTGTTATCTGGAAATATATATCAGCATTTTGGTTTGTTCCTTTAGTTACTGGATTATCATTATTTAAAGCTCTTTTTCTAAACTCTTTTATTTTATCTTTTGGTACTAGTGGTTTTATTTCTTTTTCCTCTAGAACATTTATTTTATTAATTTCATGACTAGTTCTAAAACCGTCAAAAAAATGCATAAATGGAAGTGATGAAGATAAAGCTGATAAATGACTTACTAGACTCATATAATGTGCATCTTGTGGCGAAGATGAGGCAAGCATACAAAAACCGGTTTGTCTTACAGCATATATATCTTGATGATCACCAAAAATACTTAGGGCATGCGTTGATAAGCTTCTAGCGGCAACATGCATAACAAATGGGAGCATTTCTCCAGCTATTTTATACATACTTGGAATCATTAAAAGTAAGCCTTGGGATGCTGTATAAGTTGATGCAAGTGAGCCCATTTGCAAAGCTCCATGGCACATACCAATAGCTCCAGCTTCACTTTGCATTTCAACCACTTTAGGAATAGTACCTAGTATATTTTCTTTTCCTTTGCTGCTCCAATTATCTATTTGTTTTGGCATTGGACTAGAAGGGGTTATGGGATATATTCCTGCAATTTCCGTAAATAAATATGAAGCTAAGGCACAAGCTTCATTACCGTCACATGTTATTTTTTTCATTTCTACTACTCCTTTACTATTTTAATTATACGTGCTTATTTAATAAAAATCAATAAAAGAGTGACAGTTAATATCACTCTTTTAAATTAAATATTTATGTTTTTGGCTTCCTCTAAATATTTTGCTAATCGCTCATTAGCTTTTACTTGATTTAGCTCACTACTCATATTCATATTTGAATAATTTTCTCCTTGAAGGGCTCCTACAAGTGATAGTACTTCATTACTATCTGCTTTACCATTTTTATAACAAATACTGGCTGTTATTTTTTCTTTTTCAGTATTTTCATAATCATCTAGGTGATTATCTAATACTTTTAAAGCTTTTATACATCCTTTATAGTACTCTGCTTGAGCTTTTTTACTGGTAGCAGCATCTTCAGCATCGGCTGAAACAATATTATTTGATAATTCTATGAAATCATATAAATATAGTGCATAATAATAGCTTATTATTTCAACATCTTGGCATATTTGGTTACCGGCTTCAAGAGTATCTTTTATTTCATAATTTAAACTGTCTAAATATCTTTTTTCAACTTTTTTAACTAATTGTTCTTGCTGACTAATATATTTAGTTAAATTATATTTTTTCATAACCTCATCAGATGGTTTATTTCTAAGGTAAGAATTTGGACCAAGTGCGATATGAACATTTGGTACATTTTTACCTACAATGTCTGTAAATTTATTATAATCTAGTTCAGTAGTAATAAGTGATTCGACAGTTGTTTTTGTCTCTTCTTTTATTTCTTTTGCGGTTATTTTTTCTACTTTTTTTGGTTTAGGAATGTTTATTATAACTAATATTATTAAAGCCACTAAAGCAATTAATGCGACTACTATATATAACTTCTTTTTGTTCATTTTAACCCTTCTTTCTATTATTTAACATTGATATTTAGAAGCAGCAGATCCATTCGCAGCTTTAGCATAAGCGTAAGTACAAGCAGTAGAACGATGATAATGCCATACTGTTGCGCTATTGAAGCATGCATCTCCATATCCTCCCGCGCCTATTCCATTTCCATCGCTATAGTTTCGGCATCCGTTAGCTGTGCTTCCACCACTTGATGGGGCGTAGCACATTTTTCCACTTGATATACTACTTCCATGATAATTAATTGTATAATTATACTTGTTTTCATATGTGTTTCCTCGGCAGCTTACATAACCATTAGTGGTGTCTCTATTTTTACTTGATGTGATCGTCACTTCATTTTTAGTCCATGTAGCTTTGAATGTTACAGTACCTGCTGTTATTCTTAAATTTTTATATGATGTTTCTTTTCTGCCGTTTAATGATGTTGCAGCGGAGGTTGTACTTCCAATGTTATGCGTTGAACTATCCATACCACTTATATTCCAACCAGCAAATGTATAGCCAGCCTTACTTGGATTATTTATTGTAACTGCTTGGTTATAATTGGCACTTGTCGGATGATTCGTACCATATGAGCCACCATCTAAATTATATGATATAGTATATTTATTTATCGTCCATGTAGCCTTGAAATTGACTGTTCCAGTAGTTGTTCTTAAATTTTTATATGATGTTTCCTTTCTTCCGGAAGCTGAAGTTGCAGTGGATGTTGCAGAACCAAAGTAATGGGTTGAGCTATCCATATTTGTTATATCCCAACCATTAAATGTATAACCAGTTCTGGTTGGATTATTTAAGGTGAAATCGGTATCAACTCTTGCTGTGGTTGGATGGTTTTCACCATGTGTACCACTATCTAAATTATACGCTAAAGTATAAGTATATACTTTGGCGTTCGCATAATATGTGTCATCGGCAGATAGAGTTACTTTTTGGCCAGCAGCGGTTCCAGAGGCTGCACCGTTTTTTTTGCTCCATCCTAGTGCTAGGCAACCATCATTAGCGGTGATCGTTGGCAACGTAACTTGGCACGAGCTATTACCGCTTGTAACCGTACATTTATCACTATACTTACCAATTTCAGCAACATTAGTTCCTTTCACGAAAGTTGCTGTATACTCAATTGTAATGTCTGCTGAGTTACTGCTTTTTCCAGAATTTCTATTACTTTTAACTTCAGTGGCAATCGTACCACTTCCTACAAAATTTACAGTGGCAGAAGTTGTATTAACTACTACTGGATTATTTCCATCTTTTGTATAACTACAAGTATATTTACCACTAGTACATCCGGCTGGGAATGCTAAAGTTACAGCTGTATTACTTCCGCTTGGAGTTCCAACATTAATTGTGGCATTTATTCTTTTAGTTTCTGCACTTTGTCTTTTTACAGCTATGTAATCATTATTGGTAGTCATTCTAACAAGAACGGTATAGGCTTTATCGTCTTCTAGGTTTTGGAAAGTATACACATTATTACTTCCATTATTGTGCCATGTTGTTCCACCATCAATTGAAAATTCATATAATTTAATGCCTCCATTGGCACTAGCGTTAGCTGTTACAGTTATTTGATTTTTCGTAGTTCTTGGAGTATCTAAAGTAAATTTTACATTATCTTCTATTTCATCTTTTTTACCAGATTCTGAATTACACTTATCATCTTCGGCATATCTTACACGGTAAATATAGCCAGATTTTCTAAGTATAACTACAGCAAATGTGTTTTCAACATCATATTTTTTATTAGTTAACGGATTGGTAAAATCATCCGCTAAATATCCACTTGTTCTTAAAACTTCTACTTTTTTAGAAAATTCATCATTTTCATTTTTGGGTAATTCTTGAGGATTATCAATCATATATGTTTTCATTGCCTCAATGATATTTCTTTCTTGCGCAGCGCAAGCTTTTTGTCTTCCTTCTTCGAGGTTTGTACCAGTAGTACTAATAGCAATTATGGCTACAATTCCTAAAAGAACAATAACTCCTAATAATTCTGCTAGTGTAAATCCTTTTTTATTCATCACTATCACCTCTTAATAATTCTACTTGCTTTTGATAATCATTACTATCAGTAATAAATGACCCAGCTACGGCAATGTCGGCTTTTTTTATTTTCTTTATCGTACTACTGTTTATTCCGCCATCAACTTCAATCATATATGATAAATTATTGTTTTTTCTATATTCGTATAATTTTTTTATTTTTTCGGAAATATCGATAAACTTTTGTCCGCCTTTTCCAGGAGGAACGGACATAATTAGTACTAAATCAATAATTTTTAAATATGGTAATAAATCTTTGATATTTGTTTCTGGATTTATTGCCATGCCAACTTTTAGGTTTTTTTCTTTAATGTATTTTATATAGTATTCTGGATTATCAGTAGCTTCAATATGAAAAGTAATGTATGATGGTCTAAATTTTAAAACTTCATCTACATATTTTTTAATGTTTATAACCATTAAATGGATGTCCATTTTTTTATTTATACCTTTTAGGTTTTTTTCTAAAACATTAAAGCTTAAGGTGGATTTTTCAGTGAATTTACCATCCATTACATCAAAATGAATTTGGTCAACTACACTTTCTAAATCTTTTATTTTTTCTTTATCATCAGCAATTTTTAAAAATGATCCAGCTATTTTCAAACTATCACCTACCTATAAATTTTAAGTAGTTTTCATAACGGCTTTTAATGATAGTACCATCTTCTACTTTTTCTTTTATTTTGCATTTTTTTTCATGAATGTGCATGCAGTTTCGATATTCACATTCATCTCTATATTCATTAAATTCAATAAAATTATCCCTTATATCTTCTTTAGTCATATCATAAAAATCAATAGCGGAAAAGCCTGGAGTATCGGCAACTAATCCTCCTTCAATACTAATTAATTCTGTATGTCTAGTTGTATGTTTTCCACGGTTTAAAGCTTCAGAAATTTCATTTGTTTTTAAATTTAAATCTTTATCAATTCTATTTAATAAGGTGGATTTTCCAGCTCCACTTTGACCTGTAAAAACACTTACTTTACCTTTAAATATTTTTTTTATTTTAGAAATTTCATCATTAGTGTAAACGTCATATCCGATTTTTTTATAATAATCAATATAAGGTTTTAATTTATGATATTCATCATCATCTAATAGATCTTGCTTAGTAAAAATTATTATTGGTTTTATATTGTTAAATTCAATAATTGTGAGAAGTTTATCAAGTAAATTTGAAGAAAAATCAGGCTTTTTTAAACTTGTTATTATTATAGCTTCATCAATATTAGCAACTTGCGGCCTTTTTAATTCATTTTTTCTTGGTAATACTTCTAATATATAATTTTCATCATTAATAATGACTTCATCGCCAACTAGAGGGGTTATATTCATGTTTCGAAATTTCCCCCTAGCTTTACATACATATATTTTATCAGCCTTAACAGTATAATCATTACTTATTTGTTTTATTATTTTTCCAGTCATTATTCAGTCTCTTGAGCCTCTGCTGTTTTAGTCTCTTGTTCTTTTGGTTTTTCTTTATTTTGAACAACTTTTATTCTTAAGTTTGCGCCTTTTGAAACTTTAGCTCCTGCTGACATGTTTTGATATATAATATCGCCATTTTTAGCCGTTGCATCTTCTACATAAGTTACATCGATGGTAAGTCCATTATCAGTACAGAATTTTTTAACGTCTTCAACAGTATACGTGCCATCGGTAAAATTAGGATAACTTGTATATAGATTAGGTATAGTTAAAGTAATGGTATCCCCTTTTCCAATTTTTTCACCGGCTTTTATGCTTTGTTCAATAATAGTTCCTTCTTTTACATCTTCATTTGAAGAAACATCTTTGTTTTCGATTATAACTGTTATTCCTAATTCTTCTAGTTTTTCTTTTATTTTTTCATAATTTTCACCTTTATAATCTTCAACTACTATTTTTTTACTTCCTTTGGAAATTATTAAGGTTATTTTATTACTTATTTTAATACTTTTACCGATTTTAGGGTCTGTTCCAATAACTTTTCCTTTTTCAATTTCTTCGCTATTTTCTTTTTTTGTTTTCTTATTTATTTTAAAACCTTTATCTTCTAGTATGGTCGTAGCTTGTTTTACAGTCATTCCTTCAACATCAGGAATTCTAGCGGTTTTATTTTTAGCTATAGTAGGATATATAAAGAATATTGAACCTAATATTAGTAGTAATGCACCTACAATACTTCCTAAAATAATTATCGCTTTATTCATTTTTTTGTCTTCTTTTTCTTCGCTATTTTCAGCATTTCTCGATGCTCTTCCGCGTTTTGATACTGCTGTTTTTACTTCATCATCAAAGCTCTTTTCCTTATATTCGTATACGACCTTTGGTTCATCAAATCTTTCTTTATTTAGGGCTGTTTTTAAATCATTATGCATTTCTTCAGCAGATGCATATCTATTTTTAGGATTTTTAGCGGCAGCTCTTAAAATAATATTTTCTATTGATTGTGGCATTTCAGGATCGTATTCACATATGCTTGGAAGTTCTTCATTCATGTGTTTAATAGCAACTTCCACTGGATTTTCACCTTTAAATGGAACGTGTCCTGTAACTAATTCATACATTAATATTCCTAAAGAATAGATGTCACTTTTAATATCAGCTCCGCCACCATTTGCTTGCTCAGGCGGAATATAATATACTGTTCCCATTACGCTGTTGGTTTGGGTTAATTCTCCGGCATTTAAGGCCACAGCAATACCAAAATCCATTATTTTTACTCTACCGTCTTCTAAAATAATAACGTTTTGTGGTTTTATATCTCTATGGATTATATAACTTTCATGGGCATGAGAAATTGCTGAAGTAAGTTGTAACATAATATCTACTACTTCTGGTAATGTTAAACTTCCTCTTTTTTTAATTAATTGTTTTAGGGTTTTTCCTTCAACATATTCCATAACGATGAAATATTTACCATCGTCTTCTCCAACATCATAAACTTCGACAATGTTAGGGTCGTTTAGTGAACTTGCAGATATTGCTTCTCTTTGAAAACGTCTTACAAATTTTTCATCTTCAGCTAAATCGCCTCTTAATATTTTAACGGCCACTTTTCTATTTAAGATTGTATCTAAAGCTAAATATACATTGGCCATTCCACCTTCACCAATTGATCTAATTATTTCATATCTTCCATTTATCATTTGTCCCCTTGTTATCATTCATTATCCTCCTTTTTTAGATAGGCTACTGAAATATTATCGGTTCCACCTCTATTATTTGCTTTATTTATAAGTTTTTGTACTTTTTCATCGACAGATAAATTGCTGTCTAAAACTAATTCTATTTGTTCATCGTCTAACATATTAGTTAAGCCATCACTACATAAAAGTATACCGTCAACATCTCTTTCAACATCGAAAATATCCATTTCAACAGTAATATTGGCTCCTAGGGCGCGCATCAAAACATTTTTCCTTGGATGATTTTTGGCTTCTTCTTCACTTAATTCTCCAGATTTCACAAGTAAATTTACTAATGTATGATCATTAGTTATCTTGTGTAATTTATTGTTTTTTATCGCGTATCCTGAAGAATCACCGATGTTTCCATATAATAAGAAGTCTTTTGTAAGCAAAGCCATTACTATTGTTGTTCCCATTCCTAAGCTTTCTGGATTATCCTCGGTATATTTATATAAAAGCATATTTGCTTCACTAACTATTTCTTTTAAAAAATTTATCGCATCTTCTTTATTACCAACAACAGATGTATCCATAAATCTTTTGCCTATATGAGTTATGGCTATTGAAGAGGCTATTTCACCACCTTTGTGGCCACCCATACCATCAGCGACAGCAAGTAAAATTTCTTCTCCTTTGTTTTTTACGATAGTAACACTGTCTTCGTTGTGAGTTCTAACTTTTCCTGGATCAGTTAGATATGAATATTCCATTACTATTCCTCCTTATAATTTGATCTTAATTGTCCGCAGGCAGCATCAATATTACCACCAAATTCACGTCTTACAGTCACGTTTATTTTATTTTTCTTTAATGTATCATAAAATTTCATAATTGTATTATTATCTGATTTCTTAAACTCTATGTGGCTTGTTTCATTATATGGTATTAAGTTGACGTAACAGTTTAAACCTTTTATAAGGTTTACTAATTCTAAAGCGTGTTTCACATCATCATTAACATTTTTAAGCATGATGTATTCAAATGTTACTTTACGGTTATTTGTTTTCAAATATTCTTTAACTGCTTCTATAACTTCTTTTAAAGGATATACTTTATTTATTTTCATCAGTTTGCTTCTTAGTTCATCATTTGGCGCATGAAGAGATATAGCAAGATTAACTTGTCTTTTTTCTTTAGAAAATTCTTCTATTTTTGGAACTATCCCACAGGTTGATATTGTTATATGTCTGGCACCAATGGCTATTCCATTATCATCATTTATAATATCAACAAATTTCATGACATTATCATAATTGTCAAATGGTTCACCAATACCCATTAAAACTACGTGAGATATACGTATATTTAATTTTTTTTCTATTTCTAATATTTGACATACCATTTCATCTACAGTTAATGCTCTTCTTTTTTTAAGTCTACCGCTTTCACAAAATGCACATCCCATGTTACAGCCAATTTCTGTTGAGACGCATAAACTGTTACCATAATCATGTTTCATTAATACTGCTTCTATTTTTTCATTATCTTTTAGGTTAAAAAGAAATTTATGAACATCTTTTCCATTTTGAACTTTAACTATTTGAGGTCTTTCAAAACTATATTCTTTTTTTAATTTTTCAATTATTTGTTTTTTTATATTGGTCTTTTCATCATAAGAATTTACTCTTTTTTTATAAAGACAGTCATATATTTGCAGAGCTTTATATTTTTTTTCTCCAATTTTTTCAAAATAGTGTTCTAAATCTTCTTTAGTAAAACTATAAATGTTCATATACTCCCACCTTAATTAATTATACCAAAAAATAGCAAAAAAAAATAGGAAATGTCCTATTTTTATTATTTTTTTAACCGATATATTGCATTACTATACAAATAATAAAGAAGATTAATCCTAAAACTGCAGTAAGACGAGTTATGAAAAGTTCACCACCACGTTCTTTTCTGTGGGCAAATAACTCATCATTTCCCCCTAATATACTACTTGATGGGCTTACAGCTTTACCACTTTGTAATAGAACAATCGCAATTAATAAAATTGATACAATTATTAATAATATTTTCATGGTATCCCTCCGACTTCTAATAATTTATCATAAATATGCGAAAAAATCAACTATATTTATTAGCTGATTTTATCATGATTATTTTTCTTGGTCGATATGAATTAATCCTTGTTTTATTTCTTCTAAGGCTTTACCAATATTTTTAGCAGATTTATATTCATTTTCTTTTATTTGATAATGTTCTGTTTGTTCCATTTCTTTGGCCCTTATGG
>CAZKKR010000008.1:13821-36355 GCA_964553605.1 uncultured Muribaculaceae bacterium
TTTACTAATAGATATTTTGAATCAACTCTTTTTAATAATGAATCAATTGATGGATATAACATTTTATCACGCTCCCCTATACTAAAATTATATAGGTTTTATTTTTTAAAGACAACTGATTTTAAAATATTTTACATTATTTAACATAAAAAGAAAGTTTATACTTTCTTTTTTATTTAGTTGGAACAGTTCCTTCAGAATACTTTATACATTTATAACCAGAAAATATATCTTCTGTTATTTCATAATTCCCATACATGTATTCTTTATATAAAGCTATATATTCTTCTAATTCATCATACGTTCTTCTATCATATTCTAAACATAATATATGATCTGTTGTCTCTTGGCTTTCTTCTCTACAATCTAATACAACATTTATTAATTTTATTAAATCATGATCATAAATTCCAGTTTTATCTGTATATCCTTCAGGATTATTATACAAAAAGTAATTTTCTGTATCGCCTGAGCCAACATATTGTCCAATTCTAACTTCAATGTCTGCTGTAGTTCCTGCATATCCGGTAGTATCTAAAAATATCGCTTTAGATAAATTTAAACCAAATGCTTCTAAGTCACTGTATCCATTATTGTTAATATAGGTATTTATTAGTACAAAGTTTTCATATAATTCTCTAGTTATTAAATATAATCTTTCTCTGTCTGCTGGCGAAAGATTGTTGATTCTAATATTTTTACCATTTTCATCAGTAGTTATACTATTATATTCAATAATTAAGCTTTGAACTTTATTTATATCAATATTTTCTATATCATCGTAGCTTAAAGCACTTATAATATTGTGCCTATCTCCACCATCAAAAAAGTTAGATGGTAGTTTTGAAATTATATCATATATTTGTCTACCCAAATCTAAGTATGTTTCAAGTTCTATAACATTTGAAATTTCCTCTTCACCATCTGGAACTTTGTCTTCAAATGTATCATCAATACCTGTATTATCGGCATCATAAAATATTTCGTTCATTGGAACGTATTCTGGTTTTTTGCCACATCCTGGTAATGTTACACTACCTGCAAGAGCAATTGATAGTGCGAAAACTTTTAAATTTGTTATAATATCTCCTTGTTTATTCTTCATATTTTCTCCCTCCGGGTGGTTATATTAAAGTAAAAAATGGTATTTGTCAAATTCATAAAAAAAGCACTTTGTAAGTGCTTATTTTATATATATACTTAAGTTATTAAAATATTCTTCAAACTTATTTTCAGTTTGTTCGTTAATACCGTTTTCTTCTATTTTTCTTAAGAAGTCATCCATATTAAACTCACCACTACCAATTGCGGCAAATACAGCAACTATAAGTGCGGCAAATACAGATGCAAGAACTATGAATAGGCATCCACAGCCACCTACTGATAATCCGATTACAGCTCCGTTACTAATTCCAGTTTCTGATGTTTCAAAATCTTCTTCACCGATCCATCTTCTATATAAATTTACTAGTGTTAAATCTATATATGGAACTAACCATATCGCTATAATCCCTAATGTTAGAGGGATTAGTAAGCACCATCCTACAAAACTTAAAGCAGTTCCATAGTATTCTACTCTTTTGCCTTTAGTTATATCTAAAGCCTTTTTAAAAGTGTCAGTAAAATTCAAATCTAATAAGTTTTCAGTATCAGCTAAAATCATTTCAAAAACGCTTAATACTGGAATAAAATATACCATAGCTACCATTAAAGCTATCCAAACAAGAATTCCTAGTAGTGGAATTACCATTAATACTCCGGCGACAAAGCCAATTGCCATACACAATAATATTAATAGTACTACGTAGCCTAGCTGTTTAATATTTTCAAAAGGTAGTTTAAATACATCAGTAAAAGTTATTGTTTTTCCGCGAACTTTTTTAAATGAAGCTGCTAAAAGTCCATAGCCAAATACTGTACCTACTAGTATTATGACAATTTGGTTAATAAATTTGATTGTGTAACTATCATTATTTGCACTACCAAACAAAGCACCGATAATTGCACATATAACTAAATATAAGACAGTAGCTCCAATAAATGATCCTGCTAAATTTTTTCTTGCATCCATTTTTAATGCTTTTCTAATTCCACCTGGATTGCTAGTAGAATTGGCATTTTGTGAAGGGGTATCTTTTTGCTTGTTTTCTTTTAATGATTCTCCGCATTTTGTACAAAAATTAGTTCCTTCACTGTTTTTTTCTCCACATTTGGGACAAAACATACATCTCACACCTTCCTTTTATTTTACGTTTTTATTATATCATCAAATATTGGTTATGACAATTATTTTATTGTTTCTTTTAGTCCTTCTAAAACTTTATACATTGCATATGTGTCTTGCTGACAATATTCTACTAATTTTTGGTATTTATGTTTGTAATCTAATTCATTCATTTTAGGAAATCTGGCATAAGTTACTAGAGCTTCTACGCCGTTTGCAACTTCCATTCCTTTATATGTTAAATTAGAAAATATTGGTAAAACTTTTTTTATTGAGTATGATCCATCCATATCAGGATGATAATAATTTATCATTTTGGCTTCTTCCTTATCATAGCCTAGTTCTTCATACATTTTACTTCTAGTTTTAACAATATTCATTAAATCAAAAATTTGAGAATTTATTTTTAATAGTTTTGATTTATAATCTATAAATATTTCTGATAGTTCTTTTATTCTACTTTTTTCAAATGAATCATTATAAACTAATACTGTGCCTTCACCTATTAGATCACACATCATTTTAATTAATTCTTCTCTATGATCTTTATGATCTTTAGCTAAATAACCATAGTGATCTTTTTCTTTATCACATTTTCCTTCTTCTTTTTCTATGTGAAGGGAAAATTGGAATACTGACTGGGTATATGGTTTTTCACCTTTATATCTAGGAAGCGGACAAGGAAATGTTTCAAAATCCAAGTGATAAATTGGATATTTTATTTGTTTAATACCATCGATTATTTTTTGTTTATTCATATATGGGGTATTTGTTTCTACAGCTTTTCTTTGAATTTTATTTTTTTCTCTAGTTAAGTATGACTCATCAATATCTAGCATACTTACTTTACCTTCATTTATTAGATCAAAAGTTGAATATTTCACTTTATCTTTTGTAAAGCCATGATGATTATCCATATAACAAGTTATAGCATGTTTTTTAGGTAATATATTCCAGCACACTTTGCAGTATTTACATTTTGTAACTTTTTTATTTTCACAGTGTTTACCTAGTGGAACTTTATCTGCGTGAAGATCATTTACGTAATCTTCTACTCTTTTAGCATCTAACATTATTTTATCCATCATACTTTCAGTGACGCTAGTCATATCGATAAATGATATTATATCTTCACCATCTATTTCATTATACTTGGGCTGTTCATTTTCATAAGTTCCATCGAATATATATTTACTATTTAAAACAGCTAAATAGTATTTTACTTTTCTTTTATCATTATTTTGTTTTAAATCATTTTCAATGATATATCTTTGAACAGCTAAGTCATATACATAATGCCCTGGTCCTGTATATTTATCAAATAGTTTGGCTCTTTGTTTTTCGTATGTTTCTACTTCCATATAATCTTCTATTTTGACATTTAAATCTTCCAGTAGTCTATATATTCCTTTTTCATCTTTCATAAAGATAGAATTTTCTTTATTACCTAATTCTAGATATTTTTTAGTTGTTGTGGCTTTAGCTTCAATTATGTTAAAGCCTTCTTTATTTTCATTATATATATCGACATAACATATATATCTTATGTTGTTTATTAGACAGTCAAAGCTTTCCTGATTATATGTCGTTTTTGAATATTTAAATGTTCCATCAAAATATTTAGGGGCTAAATGTCCAGCTAAAAGTTCAACTTCATTATAATATGGAAGCATAGTTTCTAAGTGTTCATTGGTAACATCTATTAAATCATTACCATTTTCATCGAACATTGTACTTAAAATTTCTTCTATTTTTTCTTCTTTTTCTTCATTTTTATATTCTTCAATAGTAACTATACTATCTAGTTTTTCTTTTTTTATATCATCTAAACTAGCATATCTTGGACATCTTATATAATTTATAAATTTTGTTTTGGTTATGGCCATTTTACACCTACTTTATCATGTCTATTATTACTTTTGGTTTTTCCACCTTTTCTTCTACTATTTCATAAGAAGCTAATACGTCTTCTTCTTTTATTTCTTTGTCTTCATAGTATATAGTTAATAGTTTTTCGCCTTTTTCTACTTTGTCACCAACTTTTTTATTTAAAACAATACCGACTTTAAAGTTAATAACATCTTCTTTTGTAAGTCTTCCGGCACCTAATTCACGTGCTAGTTTGCCAATTTTTAAAGCATCAATTCTTTTTATGTATCCGTCTTTTTCAGAAACAATTTCCTTTGTTTTTGATGATACTTCAATAGAATTTATATCTCCATTTTGCGCTAATACCCATTCTTTAAATTTTTCATAACCTTTTCCATTATTTAAATTTTCTTCTACTTGTTTAGTAGCTTCTTCTAATGGAATGTTTTTACTTAATGAAACCATAAGAGAACTTAATCTTATTACAAGTTCATTTAAATCTTCTGGCCCGTTTCCTTTTAATGTTTCAATACTTTCGATTACTTCTAAAGCATTACCTACAGCATAGCCTAATGGCTGGTCCATATTAGTTAGTAGGCAGGCTGTATTTCTATCATTCATTTTACCAATTTTAACCATTAAACTTCCTAGTTCTTTTGCTTCTTCTAGGCTTTCAACTAGAGCTCCGCCACCTACTTTTAAATCAAGAACAATGGTATGGGCTCCACTTGCAAGTTTTTTACTCATAACACTTGAAGCAATTAACGGAATTGAATCAACAGTTCCTGAAACATCTCTTAGTGCATATATTTTTTTATCGGCAGGAACTAAGTTACCCATTTGTCCTACTAAGGCAATGTTTATTCTTTTTACTTGATTTTCAAATTCTTCTAGAGTCATTTCAGTTCTAAAACCTTTTATAGCTTCTAGTTTATCAATAGTTCCGCCGGTATGTCCTAATCCTCTACCGCTCATTTTGGCAACGTTTACGCCTAATGAAGCAACTAGTGGGGCGACAATTAGCGTTGTTTTATCACCGACTCCACCTGTTGAATGTTTATCTGCTAGAGGACTTACATCTAATTTTATTTTATCGCCACTATTTAACATAATATTTGTTAGATCGATTGTCTCTTCTTCTGTTAATCCTAATAAATCAATTTCGGTTAAAAAGGCTGACATTTGATAGTCTTTTATCGTGCCATCTAAAAATCCTTTTATAACGTATTCTAATTCTTCTTTAGATAATATTTCTCTTCTTTCTTTTTTTTCTAATATTTCTAATATGTTCATACTCTACCTCCATTTTTATTATACTATTTTTAAATAAAAAAGAATAGTTTTAAATTAACTATTCTGGAAAAACTTCTTTTAGATTATTGTTTATAACTTTTACATTTCTATTTGGGTCATTTGAAAGTATTTTATATAATTTCGCATTTTTCTTAATATTTTCAATTATTTGAAGATCTTTTTTAGAAAGTTTAACTGTATATTCTTCATCATCACTAACTACAGTGACTTCTCTACCCAGCATTTTATCAGCTGATATATTTAAAACATCTAACATTTTTATAAATACATTCCATCTTGGTGTTCTTTTATCAGATTCATATTGTGAAATTTCAGCTGGTTTTACACCGATAATATGCGCAAGTTCTGTTTGTGTAAGGCCAGCATTTATTCTAGCTTCTCTTAACCTTTGACCCATCATATAATCACAGTTATCCTTTCATTAACTAGATTATAGCAATGTTTATTTTTTTATACATTAAAGTTAACTTTATGTGATATTTTTGTTGTTTTTAACCAAAAGTTAATATATAATTAATTTAGGAGGAATATGATGGATAATTTAATAAAAATAAGGAGAAAATATAAATTTACTTGTACTTATATGGCTGAAAAATTAAATATTAGTAAGCCTTTTTACTGGCAAATTGAAAACAAAAAAAGAAGACTTTCTTATGAAATGGCAATTAAAATAGCAAATGTTTTTGGTTTAAAACCTGATGATATTTTTTATAAGGATTTTAAAAAGCAGATTTAGTCTGCTTTTTTACTTGATAAAAATGTTACTTTATCGGCAACTACTTCAGTTAAAAATTTTTTACCTTCTTCAGTTTCATAGTTGTATGTTTCTAATCTTCCGCGAAGACCTATGAGATTTCCTTTTTTACAGTATTCTACGGTGTTTTGGGCAACTACTTGCCATAACTTACAGCTTATAAAATCTGTTTCATATTCTCCTTCTGAATTTTTATATGATCTTGGAACAGCTAAGACTAATCTAGCTACTTTTTTACCGGTTTCTGTTTGATATAGTTCGGGATCTCCGGCAAGTCTTCCCACTAATACTACTTGATTTAACATAATTTTTCTCCTTTCAGGGAGCTAATATACTATGTTTTTTTGTGGGACGCAAACGAGAAATTTGGCTATTTTAAAGGGATTTTTGTTATTAATTTTCTTTTTTTATTAGTAGATTTCACTATTTTTTAGTGATTATTTTTTTATAAAAATAAAAAAGTTAAGTTTTTTAACATTTTAACTCAACTTCAATATTTTTAGGTTCTCCAGTTTTGTAATCTACAGTTATTCTAGAAAGTGTGGCACTACTATTACATTTTTCTAAACCTTTAAGGTCATAATCTTCATCTTTAATGTTTGCACTTTTTAACATATCTAAAGTTACTATATATGTTGACATGCTGGCATTTGTACTCATATATTTTCTAAAATAATCAGCACTAGCTTTTTTCATTTTATTTTCTATTATTTTATCTGTGCCGCCTTTAGTTATGAAAACAATTCCGATTATTATGATAATAGCTAATACTATAATTCCTACTATGGTTCCTGTTTTTGTTTTTGGTTTTTCAACTTTGTTTTCTCCTAAATCTAAAACTTCAATTTCTTCCATATTCTCAACCCTTTTCTTTCTAAAAATAATTTTTAAGTAATCTACTTAACTCTATGGCATATTCCATTGGCAAATTTTCTCTAAATTCATCGATAAAGCCTATTATTAATAATTCTTTGGCTTTTTCTTCATCTAAGCCTCTACTCATTAAATAAAATAATTTTTCTTCATCTATTTTGGATACAGTTGCTTCGTGCTCGAGATATGATGAATTATTTTCAACGATATTTTTAGGGATTGTATCGCTTTTGGATTTATCATCTAATATTATTGTATCACATTTTATGATACTTTTCGAGTTTTCTGCATTTTTATTTATTTTTACTGTTCCACGGTAATTTGCTACCCCACCACTAGCTGCAATTGATTTACTAATTATTTTGCTTGTTGTATTAGGGGCTAGATGAATCATTTTAGCTCCAGTATCTTGGTATTGTTTTTTGGAAGCAACTGCTACGGATATGCAGTTTCCTGTAGCTCCTTTACCATTTAAAATGCATGATGGATATTTCATGTTAGTTTTAGATCCAATGTTTCCATCTATCCATTCCATTTTCCCGTTTTCTTCGACAATAGCTCTTTTGGTTACTAAATTATATATATTATCTGCCCAATTTTGAATTGTTGTATAGCGACAGCTTGAGTTTTTACCTACATATATTTCAACTACCGCTGCGTGCAGCGCATCAGCTGAATGATATACGGCGGTACAGCCTTCCATATAGTGTACGTGACTATCATCATCTACTATAATTAGGGTTCTTTCAAATTGCCCCATATTTTTAGAATTTATTCTAAAATAACTTTGAAGTGGTCTTTCTATAGTTGTATGTGGTGGTACATATATAAATGTTCCTCCGCTCCATACTGCACCATTTAAAGCAGTATATTTATTTTCATCATATTTTACTAATTTATTAAAATATTTTTTGAATATTTCTGGATGATTTTTAAGACCATCATCGGTACTACAGAAAATGACTCCTTTTTCTTCTAGTTCTTCCATCATATTATGATAAACTACTTCACTTTCATATTGTGCACCAATGCCACCTAAATATTTTTTTTCAGCATCGATTAATCCTAAATCTTCAAATGTATCTTTTATCGGACAAGCGACATTATCCCAATTATTTTCTGTTTGTTTAGATACTTTTTTATAATAATTTATTAAATCAAAATCTATTTTTAATTCAGGACCAAAATTAGGATTTGGAATTTCAACAAATGCTTTATATGATTTTAATCTAAAATCTGTCATCCATTTTGGTTCTTTTTTTTCTTTCGATATTTCCAAAATTTTGTTTTCATTTAAGCCTAAGGTTTTAGTCATTTTCTTCACCTCCTAGTTGCTTATTTTTTTAATTCATTTAAAATTTTTTCTATGCCCCACCATGATAGTAAGACACATTTTTCTCTATTTGGAGTTTTTGATACATCTTCATAGACAATGGCTTCTTCTAATATATCTTTATCATATTCTTTTTCAGTGGCCATATTTAAAAAATTATTTAATATTTTTTCAGCTTCTTTTTTGTTTTTTCCTATTAAGGTATCTGTCATTATTGAGGCTGACGATATGCATAAAGCACATGCCTCACCATCAAATTTAATATCTTTTATGATATCATCTTCCACTTTTACCATGATGTTTAATTCATCGATACAACTTTCGTTATTCATATTTGTCTTTATATATGTATCATCTTCAATTAATCCTTTATTGTGCGGATTTTGATAGTGATCTAAAATAATACTTCTTTTTAAATTATTATCCATTATTCTTCACCTTCTATATGGTTACTATAAACTATTTCATCTAATTCAAAGTAAAACGTTCTTAATTCTTGGAATGTGCAGAAGAATATGGTTGGAATATTTAATGTAGCTTTAGTTTTAAGTGTTTCAATAACATCCAATACATTATCTGGTTTTTTTGTATTTAATTTATGAGGATGATTTTCTTTATATATTGAAAGAGCACATTTACCTTGAGTATATAATTTCTCATCAGTGGCAAATAATATGTCAGACTCTGTTACGGCTCCAACAATTTTAGCAATATTATAAATAGTTTTCATAACTGTAAAATTATATGCTTGTTTTTTTTCAATTACACTTTCTTCTACAACATCTTTAATTCTTGTGAATAATTGTTCACTGTCTTTACTATCACACGATAATTCGGCAAACAAATTATCACTGCTACTTTTTATATTGAATTCACAATTTGGTATTTCTTTAACTAGATCTATAAGCATTCCGATATTTTCTAAGTTTTCTTTATCTATTTTTAATATTATATATGCTAAAGAGTCTTTTCCTTTACCTTTGCTCGCACGAACTGGAATTATTTTATAATTGTAACAGGTATTCAATAGTAATTCTAATTCTCTAGAATCTTCGGCCATATCATGAAAATATATGGCTCTTGTCTTGGCATCTTCTAGATTTACATTTGTCCTTAATTTAATCATATTTATCCCCCTTTTTTATATATTTGGGCACTAATGTAATTATAGTTTATTTTTACTTTTTTGTAAATGTTTTGGCATTTTACTTTTACTATTTTCATAGACTTAAGTGTAAAAGGAGGAATAAATCGTGGAAACACTTAAAGTAAGGGCTAAATCCAATCCAAATTCAGTTGCTGGAGCTTTAGCTAATGTTTTTAGAGAAAAAGGATCTGTTGAAATTCAAGCTATTGGTGCTGGAGCTTTAAATCAAGCTATTAAGGCAATTGCAATTGCCCGTGGATTTGTGGCTCCTAGTGGTAAAAATTTAATATGCATTCCAGCTTTCACTGATATCGTTATAGACGGTGAAGAACGAACGGCTATTAAACTTATTGTAGAAGCTAAATAAATATTTTGGGGTTCTATTTTTTTGAAATTTCTTCTTGACAGATAATATAAATATGGTATAATTTATATTGTCTACTAATTGCGGATGTAGTTCAATGGTAGAACCCCAGCCTTCCAAGCTGACTACGGGAGTTCGATTCTCCTCATCCGCTCCATTTAAAAATAAGAACCAATAACTGGTTCTTTTTTATTTTAAAATTACATTTGAGATAAAATCTATTAACATTGGAATGCCTATAACTAAAGATATTATTAATTTGGTATTTAGTTTAGATTTCTTTAAATAACTGTCTAGTAGAGGCTGTACAGTATATAAAAGTAATGTGCCACCTACTGCGAAATTTCTGCTGGCATCCCAATTAACTCTTCTATTTATATTTAAAAAATCATAAGTGTAGTCCCATAGTAATTTGTGGAAATATGTTTCAATAAAATAGTGGGATATAAATTCTATTAGGGTTGTTATTATCCATATAGCTAAAAACACGAGGATGATTGTTGTATCTATTTTTTTTAGTTTTTCTTTTTTTGTTTTCACTATTATTATATTAATTATGAAAATAATTATAATATTAGTTAAAATTAATCCTAGTCCATATTGTTTTAAAAATAGAGTCACGCTGTAAATTTTAGGAGTTGTATATTCAATTATGGTTACATATATAAATGTTACTATAGTAAATAAGGCAATCGATGAATAAAATTTGTTTGATATTTCATGTTTTTTCTTCATGAAATTTTTTAATATTAACAGTAGTATTAATATTCCAAATCCATATATTGGAAGAAATGGTCCAAATAAAACTCCTCTATTTACAAATCTATTTTCAAATATTAAATACCATGATACTTCATAAATCCATCCAATTAAGGCGTATACGCAAAATATAATATAATTATCTGTGAAAACATTTAAAACTTTCTTCATAAAACCTCTCCTTATTATTCTTATTATATCATTAATTGTCAGTGTATTTATCAATTTTTATAATAAAATTGTCTTTTTTGGTATTCTTTACTGTTTTTATATATTTATATTTCCCATATTTTCTGATACTAAATATATCTCCTTCTTTTAAATTATAGTTTGTTTTACTGCAAGGTTCATAATTTAATATTATTTCTTCATTATTAAATTTCTTTTTTAAATCTTCTCTATTTACACCTATTAATCTAGATATAACTGTATCTATTCTTAAACTTGAGACTATTATTTCAATACTATCATATCTTTTTTTATAATTTTTTAATTCATCTATTGATACTTCTTTTATTTTAATATGATTATTGCCAACCATATTAAATTCTTGTTTAATTAAATCATATGTACTTTCTAATATTATTATATAGTAGTGGTTGTCATATATAATAATGTCACCAAACATTTCACTACTTATATTTAAACTATATAAACTTCCCATTATGGCACTATGGGTTAATTTATTATACGAAAGTATTTCAATTAGTTTTATTTTTGGAATTTCTTTTGTATATATTATTACTTTTTCGGCTTCCTTATATGGATAATATATATTATACTGTTTTCCTTTTAATTTACTAGAAACTTTCTTTACCATATTGGGGTCTAAAAAATTTGTGTGTTTTTGATTAATTATTTTATCAACATTTTTTTCTACCATATAATAATCTTTTTTGTTCATAATTAAATTATATAATAAATTTTTTTTATTCACAACAATAAATATATTGTGCTTAATACCCACATTTCTTTTAAAAGTCAAGCATAAATTATAATATATTGCCAAGTTTACACTCAATTTGACATATTTTCCTTATTTTGGTAAAATGTAATGGAAACGTTAGAGATAAAGGAGAAAACTTATATGGAAATTATAAACGACCCATCGCCGGTCATTTCAAATAAGAGAATAAATAAAACAAAACTTATGATAAGTATATTTTCATTTATTCTTATCGGATCATTTAGTTTTTTTGTTATTAATGATGTTCGTAAGCAAAAAATATATGAAAGTATAAATATTTCATTTGCTAGCAACAAAGAAATAGAATATGGAGCTGATTATAATCCTATGGATCTTGTAAAAAAAGTCAGTGAAGGTTCTATAAAAAGTTATACTGAAAAAGTAGATACTTCTAGTGTTGGTAAAAAAGAAATAGTATTTGAGGTTGAAAAAGATGATGTTGTTAAAACTGTTGCTGTTGAAGTTGTCGTAAAAGACACTAAAGCTCCAACAATTGAACTTACAAATGCTGTTGTTAATATGTATGCTGGAGATCCTTTTGATGTTAATAGTAACGTTGCTAAAGTTAACGATGTTGTAGATGGTGATATACCTTTTAGTGAGAACGAAGTTAAAGATGCTCATTATGTAGTTGATACTGATTTAAATAATAATCAAGTTGGAACTTATAATGTTACAGTTAAAGCTGTAGATGCCAATGGTAATAATAATGAAGCTTCTTATAAAGTTAACGTTATAGCTAAGCCTAAACCAAAAATTGTTACAATGAAAAAGAATCTTGAGAATGCAACTTATAATGGACCTGCTTCTGTAGATACATCTAGTGTTGTAAGTGCTGCGCAATCTTTAATTGGTTCTAGATATGTTCATGGTGGTTCTAATCCTTCTACTGGTTTTGACTGTAGTGGATTCGTTCAATATATTTATGGTGCAGTTGGTAAAAGCATCAGTAGAACTTCTAGATCTCAAGAAAACGATGGTGTTGCTATTGCTAGACAAAATTTACAACCAGGAGACATTATTATATGGGCAAGAAGAGGTAGTAGTACTCCTAGCCACTCTTCTATATATGTTGGTAATAATACTATAATCCATGCAATTAACAGCCGTAAGGGTGTTCAACAAACTAATTTAAGTGCATGGGAAAGTTATGGATATAATATAGATGCTATAAGACGTGTATAAAAAACACTTACAATTGTAAGTGTTTTTTTATAATATACTTTCCAAAGCAACTAAAAGAGTTATTAAAAAAAGGCCAAATATTATAGACACAATAATACCAATTAAAATATTAAAAACATATATAAAAAGTCCTCCAAAGATGATAATTACAATAATTATGTATGGTAAATATATTAGCATGTCTTTCATATTATAGCCTCCTTTTTTATCAACAATTATCTTCTAAAGAAAGTGGTATCACATGTTTTTTTATACTGCCATCTTCATTTTGTGCTTTTATTTTTAAAAACAAGCTATTTTTACTATATTTTTTGCAAGTTCTTTCATATTCATCTATCTTAATGTTTAGGGTTTTTAAAAAGTCGTCTAAAGTTATTGGTTCTTTATTATAATTAAGTTTACTTATAATATTTTCTTTATCGCCGTTTTTTTCATATAGTGTACACTCTATTTTAATATATTTATTATTATCTTCTTTTCCGCAGTAGTTTACATCAGATATATATATTGAAGATTTTTTACTATTATAAGCGATACTTCCAGTTATATTAAAATTTGAACATGTACTAGATATTGTCTTAAATGAAAAACCTTCATGTTTATTTATATTCAAAAATATCAAAACAATTATAATTATTAAGGCAAGGATGAGCAATATTGTTATGCCTTTTTTCTTTTGATTTAAATTGCCATCCAACATGTCATTGATATCTATATTAAAATCTTTGCTCATTTGTTTTAAAAGGGAAACATCTGGAATGTTTTTACCATTTTCCCATTTTGATACTGCTTGATATGTCACTCCGTATTTTTCGGCAAATTCAGCTTGTGTTAAATTGTATTTTTTTCTTATTTCTTTAATTAATTTTCCGATTTTTTCTTGATCCATAATGTTTACCCTTCTATCTTATGTCTCTTCCTTCATATTAATTATAACACATTTTATAAATAATAAAAAAAATAGTTTCTTAACTATTTTTTTTCATACTATTAACTACTAAAGCAATAATTGCGATACTAGCAAAAATTATAAATACCACAACTGATGTACTATCTTGTTTTTTTACTTGTTTTTTAGCTTTTGGATGTTCTTTAATTTCTGTTAATATGTCATATCTTTCTTCACTTCTATATAGGTCATCAATGGCCGTTTTAATTTCATCATTCATTGATTCAGAATAGCCATTATATGTTTTTTCACCAATTATAATATATGGAACTCCGTTAGCATCATCATCTAAATATTCTGATACTTCTTCCATAAGGTTTGCATTTTCTTTATTATTCCACACTTCATAACTTATTAGTTCAAATTTATCACCGTATTCTTTTATTAAGTCAGATGCAACAAATTCTAAAAATTCGTGACAGTGTGAGCATCCCTGCCCTCTAAATAAGTATACAGGAACTTTGTTTTCCCCATCTTTATAATTATCCAAATTAGCTTTTATTTCTTCTGAATCTAAAGTTTCTGCTAGAGTTTGACTTTTGGTTTCTGCTGCTAAAACCATTGTTGGAAGCAATAAAACAAGTAATAAAATTGTAATTATTTTTTTCATAAATACCTCTTTCTAGAAGCCTTAACTTCATATAAACATATGATAACACATTATTTTGATTTTGAAAAGTATTTATACTGGTTATTGAGTATTTTTTGAGGAATTAGTTTTATTTTATAAATTTATAGTAATTGATTATTATTATGGACCGTGGTATATTTATAATGTGATATGTATTTAATATAATGGAGGGATTTTATGATTAAATATGAAACTGATTCTAGAAAAGTAAAACCGGGTCAAACTTTTGTAACTATTAAAGGCTATACTGTTGATGGTCATGACTATATAGAATCAGCAATTAAAAATGGTGCAGATTCTATAATTGCCGAAAAAAAAGTACAGGTTTCTGTTCCTGTTACAGTAGTTAAAGATTCTGCTAAATATTTTCAAGAAAAATTAGTAAAGGAATATAGTGACGATTTTAAAAAATTAAAATTAATCGGTATTACAGGTACTAATGGCAAAACAACATCAGCTTATTTAACTTATCAAATGTTAGGTAAACTTGGTAAAAAAGCCGCTTATATGGGTACTATTGGTTTTATGTGTGGTGATTATTATGAGGAATTACCTAATACTTCTCCTGAAATTTTAACAATTTATAAACTTCTTGAGATGGCTATCGACAAAAAATGTGAGTATGTCGTTATGGAGGTTAGTTCTCATGCTTTAGACTTGAAAAGAATTGAGGGACTTTCTTTTGAAGTTTGTGCATTTACCAATTTAACTGAAGATCATTTAGATTATCACAAAACAATGGATAGTTATTTAGATTGTAAATTAATGATTACTGATTATTTAAAGGATTCAGGAGTTATGCTTGTAAATAAAGATGATGAGGCAAGCAAAAAATTTATGGAAAAATTTTCTAATACAAAAACTTTTGGAATTGGTGATGCTACTTACGATATTAGAAAATTTGATATTCATCCTGATCATACGGATATTGAATTTAAGGCTTACGATGAAAACTATGAAGTTACTACTAATTTAACAAGTAAATTTAATATTTATAATTATATGACAATGTTTTCAATTGTTCATGAGCTTGGATTTAAATGTGAAGATATTATTGAATATACAAAAGATTTAAAACAACCTAAAGGTAGATGCGAAACTTATAAGGTTAAAGACGGTTTTGCTGTTGTTGATTATGCTCATACACCTGATGCTGTTTTAAAAGTAGTTACGGCGTATAAAGAACTTGCTAAAGCGCGAGTTATTACTTTAGTTGGTTGTGGTGGCGATAGAGATCCAATGAAACGACCTATCATGGGTAATATTGCTTCAGAATATAGTGATTATGTAATTTTTACTAATGATAATCCACGTACTGAAGATCCAGAAAACATTATGAAAGATATTTTGGCTGGTGTTAAAAAGGATAATTATGAGGTTTGTTTAGACCGAAGAGAAGCTATTAAAAAAGCTTTAGATATGATTCAAAAAGATGACATTGTTTTGCTTCTTGGTAAAGGTCATGAAGATTATCAAATAATTGGACATACAAAGATTCATTTAGATGATAGTGAAGAAATATTAAAATATGTAGATAATTTAAAAGAGTAATTATATTACTCTTTTTCTTTTAAATATTTATTTATTTTAGTTTTTATTCTACTTATAGCATTATCTACTGATTTAGGGTCTTTTTCTAATATTTCGGCAATTTCTTTATAATTAAAACCAGCTGTTTTTAATTCAAAAACTTCACATTCTAGATTTGTAAGTTCTTTTTCAATATTTCTAATTAATTCTTTAGTATTTTCACCAGTAATTAACAGTCTTTCTGGGTTGCTATCATAATCACTAAAAATGTTTTCTTTGGTTGATGGATCTTCAGATATACTTTCAACTGATATTGATTCATTTAATATTTGATGTTTTTTAGTATTTGCCGCTGTAATACTACTTAAAATTCTTCTTATTATGCACATTCTAGCAAACGTATAAAAAGAAGCTTCTTCTTTTTCGTTATATGTATTTATGGCTATACTGAATCCAACCATACCTTCTTGGATTAAATCACTTACTTCCACTCCACTTACTTTACTTGAGTAATATATTTTTTTAGCGATACCTGTAATTAATGGTCTATATTTTTCAAATAAAGCTTCTGTGGCTAGTTCATTATCTGATACTTTATCTAAAAGTTCATTATCAGTAATTCCATCGTACATTATCTTATCACCTCGTATATGATTAAAGCTGCGGCAACTGAAGCATTTAGGCTATTTACTTTTCCGTTCATCGGAATAGAGGCAATAAAATCACAATTTTCTTTTACTAACCTACTCATGCCTTTTCCTTCGTTACCTACTATTATAACTATTTTCCCTTTATAATCAATTTCTTTATAACTAGTGCCATTCATATCAGTTCCAATTATCCAGTATCCTTTATTCTTAAGTTCATTAATAGTATTTACTAAATTACTTACTCTAGCAATTTTAACGTTTTCTAGTGTTCCGGCACTTACTTTCATAACTGTAGGGTTTACTTCAACTGATCTATCTTTGGGAATGATTATACTTTTAAAACCAGCGGCTTCTATGGTTCTAATAATAGCGCCAAAGTTATGAGGATCTTCTAAGTGGTCTAACATAATAATTACATCTTCTTTTTCAATTTCATCAAGAGAATAATATTCGTAATCATCTATGTCGATAATTATTCCTTGGTGATTTCCTTTTTCCATATTATTTAAAATGTTTTTATCAACAAATCTTATCTGAATATTTCTTTTTTTTATTTCTTCTATTAATTCCTTATCGTTAAATGTTTTTGATAAGTAAATTCTTTTTATATTTTTATCTAATACTTCTTTAGCTACATTTTTACCATATACTCTCATTTAATCACCTACTATATATTTCATTATTTCATTTATTCTGTCATCATTGTTTGTCATTTTTAAATAACCAAGTAAAGCTTCTAATCCAGTTGATTTTTTGTATGTAATTATATCAGTACTTTTGCTGGCATGGCTTTTATGATTTCTAGCTCGCTTTATAATTTCAATTTCATCTTCGTTTAAAAAGTTTTCATTAAGCATATTATCTAGAATACTACTTTGGGCTTTCGCACTTACATAGTTTATTGCTTCTTTTTGAAGATCATTTACTTTTTTATTATGATTTAATAAATACCTTCTTATATAAAGTTCATAGACCGCATCACCTAAATATGCGAGTGAAAGTGAATTAATACTTTTAATATTTATATATTCTTTTAATGCTTTTATATCTTTTTTATCTTTTTCTCTATTTAAGCTTTCTTTTAGTTTTAATATGTCTTCAACTTTTTGAATGTTATATCCATCTAATACGTTATAATTAAATCTATCATAATAATGTGCAGAAAAATTAATGATATCATCAATCATATAAGCCTTATATGTTTTACCGTTATCTTTTATTTCTCTTTCAAATGTACAGTTATAATTTTCTAATAAAACTTTTTCATATTCTTCGTCAATAGTTATATCTATGTCATTAGTTTTTTCTTTTATTCCGTATAGTACCATCGCACTACCGGAAATAATATATATTTTGTTTTTATCAAAATTATATTTATTTAAAATTTCTAATATTTCTTTTTTATTCATATTCCTCTACTCTATCAAAAGTTATTCCTTTTATATAACCGTTTTTAACGTCACTAATTATTAAATCAATTACTTTATCATAATCTATTTCCCCGCCTTTAATTAGACAGCCTCTTTTTTTACCTATTTTTTCTAATGTTTCAATAATATCTTCATCTAGATATTCTATATCATATCTTTCTTTTAATAAGTTTTTATAATGTTTTTCAAGTGTTTCTAATATGTATTTGGCAACTTCAAATTTTGGAAGTATTTCTTCTCTTATAGCTGTGAAGGTTGCTAGATTTAAAGCATTTTTTTGAATTAGTTTTGGCCATAAGATACCTGGGGTATCTAATAATTCTATTTTATCATTTACTCTAATCCAGCTTAATCCTTTAGTTACTCCTGGCTTATTTCCTATTTGGGCAACTTTTTTACCAGATAATCTATTTATTAATGTGCTTTTACCAACATTAGGTACACCAATTATTAAAACCCTACTTTTTCTTTTGGTTAAACCTTTTTCTTCTCTTTTTTCATTTAATGGTTTTAATACTTCTTCTGTTAAATCTAGTAATGGTTTTAAATTAGTATTTCCCTCTAGCTGAGTTAATAATACATTATAGCCTTTATTCTCATAATATTTTTGCCATTTTTTTGTTTCTTTTAAGTCACATAAATCGGTTTTGTTCATTATGAGTATTTTAGGTTTATTTTTTATATATTCATCAACATCTGTAATTTTTGATGATATTGGCATTCTAGCATCAACAACTTCGTATACAATATCAATTAATCCTATGTTTTCACTTATAAGCCTTTTGGCTTTAGCCATATGCCCTGGATACCAATTGATATTAGTTTTATTTTCATTCATTTGGATCAACTCCTTATGTATAAATCAATAAAATTATATCATAAAAAGAGACGAAATTTAGTACAATTTCGACATTTTTTGTTCATTTATTATGTTTGACTAATCCAATACCAAGTTAGTAACAAAAACCATCTGGTCATATGGCTAATCATAATATTTTAATCTTCCGATGATTAATTATGCTTTGTTACAACTCTTTTTCTTGAAATAATGTATGTGGCATCATTTCCATTTTCACCAATTACATTTTCACCTGTTTCATGTTTATCAGTCTCATATATAATATCAAGATTACTTTCATCAAGTAAATCATATATTTCCCTTTTATTTAAGTAATTCATATATAATATCTTCTTACCATTTTCTTTTAAATATGGTTCATCAACGAATGCTTAATCACCTCTTATATTATATCATATAAAAACTCGGATTAACCGAGTTATATTTTTTATTTACCACTTTCACCATAGTTTGATAAAACTCTAGCAGATGGATCTTTAACATCACAACCATCCCATTTTTTGTTAGGCATCCAGTAATCTATTATCATGTCGCTTTTACCTGGATAGAATTTTTCAAATATTTCTCTATATAATAGAGATTCTTTAGTAAATGGTTTATGTTTTTTATATTTTTTAATTAATCTTTTATATTCTTCTTCACTGTATTTTTCATCAGCATATTCTTTTAAATAATCAACCATAGAGTGACCTACAGCATCACTGAAAGCTGCTTTTTCTCTATATAAGATATCTTTTGGTAAATAATCACCTTCAAAAGCATGTCTTAATAAATATTTCCCTTTATCATATTTGTTTTGTTTTAATTCTGGATCTATTCCCATAACATAATCTACAAATGCTAGATCTGCAAACGGAACTCTTCCTTCTAAAGAAGCTCCTGATATACATCTATCAGCTCTTAAAACATCATACATATATAATTCTCTGATTCTTTTTTCAGATTCTTTTTGAAATTCTTTTGCATTTGGAGCAAAATCAGTATATTTATATCCAAATAATTCATCTGATACTTCACCAGTCATTAATACTTTAATATCTGTATTTTTATGTATCCATTTAGTTAATAAATACATTCCTATAGATGCTCTTATTGTTGTAATATCCCATGTTTCTAGATGATATATTACTTCTTCTAAGATATCTATTACATCTTTTGGTTCCATATATACTTCTGTATGAATACTTCCTATATAATCTGCTACTTCTTTAGCATATTTTAAGTCTATAGCATCTTTACTCATTCCAATAGCAAATGTTCTAATGGGTTTTTTTAGATGCTTTGCAGCAATAGAACAAACTAAACTGGAATCTAATCCTCCACTAAGTAAGAATCCAAGGGGAACATCACTATCTAATCTTTTTATTACTCCATCTTCTAATCTATCTTTAATTCCTTTACAGACATCATCTATTTCTCCATCAATAAACTTACTATATTTAGTAGAATCTTTATAACAAATAAATTCCCCATCTTTATAATAATATCCTGGTGGAAATGGCAATACTTTATCGCAAATAGCTATTAAAGCCTTAGCTTCTGATGCAAAAGCTATTTTTCCATTTTTACTATAACCATAGAACATTGGTCTAATACCAATTGGATCTCTTGCTGCAATGAAATCTTTTCCATCATATAAAACACATACAAATTCAGCATCTAATTTACTAAACATCTCAGTTCCATATTTTTCATATAGAGGTAAAATAATTTCACAATCACTATCAGATTCAAAGGTATATCCTTCTTTAATTAGATCTTCTTTTACTTTTCTAAATCCATATAGTTCACCATTACATACTACCATCATATCTTTATATTTAAATGGTTGCATACCACTTGAAGTAATACCCATAATTGCTAATCTATGAAATCCCCATATACCATGTTCTTCCACAATCTTAGTCATATCTGGACCTCTATATTCTATTTTTTCAAAACCCTTCTTAAATTTTTCCATACTAATATCACTATCAGTATATACCATAAAACTACACATAATAATCTCTCCTCCCGCGTGTAATAAAAAATACCCGTATTATCCTACAATAAGGACGAATACGGGTATCCGCGGTGCCACCTTAATTTATTACTAAAAAAACCATTTATAAAATAAACGGTTTGTTACTCAGTAATCTCTCTCTTCAGTTCTAACAAACCTAGCAATATAATAACGGATTGCTTTCCGAACTAGTCTACTCAGTTTCCCTTTCGGTAGTTAACTCCGAGGTGTTCTTTCATAAAGATTTCATAACTGGTTCACACTATATCCAGCTCACTGATATGAATTTCTAAATTACTTTTCCTCATCAACATCTTTAAAAGCATTATACTATCATTATTATTGCATGTCAATGTTTCATTAGATTCATATAATTAATAGATATACTTTAACTAACAAAAGTTAATCACAAAAGAGACTAACTTTTGTTTTTACTACCTTCTTTTAATTTATTAATATCAATTTTACCTAAAAGTGTCTTTGGTAAACTCTTTCTAAACTCATACTCTTTAGGAACACTATATACAGCTAAGTTCTTTTTACATAGTTCTTTAATATCTTGTTTTAATTCTAAAGACTATGATCTCTTAAATGATATGTAGGTATCGAAGCAAAATTCTTATTTCTAAAAACTGTAAAATCACTCATATTATCCTCTCCTTTACTGCATAAAAAAAACAGATTAGTAACTATCTGTTCTATTAAGTGTTGGCCGGAAATACCACCCTCTATTTGATATGGCATTTTTGACCAATTTTTATCAATTTTATATCATTTTTATAATTTTTTGATAAAAAAAAGCAAGATTTTAAATCTCGCAAGCCCTTGTTTTATAAGCTTTTTTTGGAAGTGTTGGATAAATCGATACCAACCAGTTTATATTAGTTTTATTTTCATTCATTTGGATTACCTCCTTTATTATAATTCAATATTTAATAATTCATTTAAACTTTTAACTTCTTTAACATTATTTGAATTTTCTTTATTTTTCCTATTTAACCATATTGCATCTATACCTATTTCAAGACATGGTAAAACATCTTTTTCAACTTGATCTCCTATCATTATCATTTGATCCTTATTGATATTAAATCTTTTAATTATAGATTCATATAATCTAGGATCTGGTTTAGAGCAATCATACTCAGATGAAGTAGTAACAACTTCAAAAAACTTAAGGATACCAGTTCTTGATAATTTATCTGTTTGTTGTTCTAAATCACCATTACTTATAACACCTAATTTATAACCACTATTATACAATTTTTCTAACACATTATAAACATCATCAAAAATACACCAATTATCTTCAAAAGATTTTAAATAAATTGAATATATTTCTTTTGGAGTTTTATCAAGTGGCATATCATACTCCTTGAATAAATCAATTATTCTTCTATTTCTTTGCTCCTCATAAGATATTTCTTTTCTTGTATAAAATGAATAATGATAATCAGTTAATTCATCCCATTTTTTTTTAAATGAAGTTAAATCAGTTTTCTCATCAAATTTATATATATTGTATAAATCTTCGATAGCTGCATATTGTGCCTTTTTTACATCAATTAGTGTAATATCTAAATCAAAAAAAATCCATTTTTTCATATTATTTTATCTCCTTTTTTTAGGGGGTTAAAAGGTGTAATCACCTTATTAATTCTAATATATTTTTCATTAAAAATAGTCATTTTTTA
>CAZKKR010000009.1:0-36175 GCA_964553605.1 uncultured Muribaculaceae bacterium
AAAATCAAAATACTGATTTAGTTCTTCTTACTTGCCAAGACATTAATAATTCACATGAAGAAGATCTTTTTGTAAATAATGCTGCTATATGTCAAAATGCAGGATTAAGAACTGGTGCTTTTATTTATGGTAAAGCAATTGATGAACATATGGGAAGTATTGAACTTAAACGAATAGGAAAATGTCTAACTAGAAATTTTGGCAGCAACTTTTCAGGTTTTATCATATATTCTGTGGATAATGATTATATTGTAAAAAATAAAAATAGTGATATTAAGTTATTAGATTTTATTAATGTTTATAACAAAATTGCCGATGCATTAAAAAAACTTGGATATACTGTGATGCTTTCAATGGATGTGGACAGTGCTAAAATAATTGGCGATATTAATAATAGATTTAATATGCAAAATGAACATGATGTTATTTATATGGCTGTTGTTCGTGATGTGGATGAAATTAATAAGGATTTATCTTTAATTGTAGTAGATCCTGGAAATGATTATGATACTGTAGATATTAAGAGTAAGCGAATAATTGATGAATTAAATAATTCTATGGAAAAAAGCTTGGCTAAGGTAGCCTAAGCTTTTTTGTTGATTTTATATGCTTTTTTTGGTAAAATTGAAGTTGCCGGAAAGAGGTGATAGTATGAAAGAAGAAAAAAAATTACTATTTGGTTATGCAGATTTTTTAAAAAGTACTTTAGAACAAGCGGGATATGATTTTGATAATACTGAAATCATGGAGGTAATGGACCGCGATTTTAATGCGATTTCTGATTATTTAGGACGTTCTAATGAAAATGATAGAAGAGATAGAAACTTGATTTTAAGAGCTGTTACGGAAAATGTTTTAGATAGATATTTGGGAGATTTTATGATTTTTCCAAACGTTAATATTGTCTATTCACAGGTTCCTTTCAAAAAACCAGATGAACTTATTAAAAAAATGGCCTTAGTACCAATTCTTACACCTTCAGTTGCGGTTTTTGGGGCTTATGGATCTGACAAACTTTTTTATCAATATAAGAAAAATATGGAAAGTTTAGATAGATTTGTTAGTTTTCTTGATAAATATGATTTAGATTATGACCGTTTTTCTGATAGTGGGAGAGATAAGTATTATAAATTAGTTATAGCTAAAAGAAATGATAAAAGTTTATAATATAATGAAAAGCTAATGTAAAATTTTAAATAAAACCTTAGAAAATTATATTATTATGTTATAATTTAATTGGTGATTGTATGAGTATGATTAAAGATAGCATATTGGGTTTTGTAGTCGGTGATGCGATGGGTGTACCTATTGAGTTTGTTTCTCGTGATGAGTTACTAAAAAAACCAGTTACTTCGATGCTTGGCAATGGAACTTATAATGTTCCAGCTGGTACGTGGTCTGATGATACGTCATTAACTTTGGCTACAATAGATTCAATTATAAAATTTAAAGAAATAAGTTATAATGATATGGCTAAGAAATTTTGTGATTGGGCTCTTAAGGGTGAATATACTGCCACTGGTGAAGTTTTTGATATTGGAACCACAACTAAAAAAGCTTTAATTAAATTTTTAAAAGAAGGCACTGAAGCAGTTAATTGTGGTTCAGATGAAATTAATTCTAATGGTAATGGTTCACTTATGCGTATGCTGCCAATCGCTTTATATTGTCATTATAATAAGTTAAAAGATTATGAAGTATTTAATATTGTAAAAAGTGCTTCATCAATTACTCATGCGAACGAAATAAGTGTTTTAGGATGCTATATTTATGTTAATTATTTACTTTTTATATTAAATGGTAAAGATAAATTTGCCAGTTATAATATGATTAAATGTTTAGATTATTCAGATTTTGATGAAGATACTGTTGCATATTATAACCGTCTTTTAAAGACTAATATTAATAATTTAAGGGTAGAAGATTTGAAATCTACAGGGTATGTTGTTTATACTTTAGAAGCTGTAATTTGGATTATACTAAATACAAATTCTTTTGCTGAAGCAATAGTAGGGGCAATTAACCTTGGTGATGATACGGATACAATTGGGGCAATTACTGGTTCGATAGCTGGTATTTTATATGGTTATGATAATATTCCTAAAAAATGGCTTTCAGAAATAAAAAGGCTTGATTTTATAGAAAAGCTTATTTTGGAATTTGAGGGTGTATTATCATAATTTTGAAAGGAAAGATTTATTATGGCTTTAGATTTAGCTCGTTATATTAAACCGGATTCTTATGTACCGTGCATTTATGATATAAACTATCCAAAACTTTATGAAAATGGAATAAGATGTGCGGTTTTTGACGTGGATTGTACGCTTCTTCCTTTTGATGATGTAAAAGTTACGGATGATAATGAACTTCTTTTTAGATATTTAAATAATATAGGAATTGAAACAGGGCTTTGTTCTAGTGGTTCTGAAAAGAGGGTTAAATCTGTTGCTGATGTTTTAGATACTAAGTATTTATCAAGAGCGGCTAAACCTTTTGTACCATTTTGTGATATTAAAACTCTTTTTAGTGATGTATGTGCGCCTTATAATACAATAATGATTGGTGATTCAATTTTTCTAGATATGTTTTTAGCTGGAAGAAATGATATGCCTAAAATACTTGTCGATATGATTAGAGATAAGGTTAATTTAACGGTAAGAATTAATGATGTAATTCAAGGAGCCATGTATGTTGCTTTAAAAAAAGAGGGTTTTAAAAAGAAAAAGTATTATAGAGGAATGATAGAAAGATAAGAAACTTATCTTTTTTTATTTTCTGGAACATTTGTTTGTGCTATAATGATGTTAAGGTGGTTATATGGAAAAGATTATCATGCATATTGATGTTAATAATGCTTTTTTATCATGGTCAGCTATTCTTATGCTTAAGGAAGGTTATAAGTACGATATTCGAAATAGTTATGCGGTAATTGGTGGTGATGAAGCTTCTAGAAGAGGAATTGTTTTAGCTAAATCGATGCCGGCTAAAAGAAAAGGGGTAGTTACTGGTGAAACATTATATGCTGCTAGAAAGAAGTGCCCTAATTTAAAAACTTATCCACCTAATTATTATTTTTACAAAAAAATGAGTGATGAGATGTTTGACCTTATAAAAAAATATACACCGGATATTGAACAAATGAGTATTGATGAATGTTTTTTGGATTATAGTCCAGTTAAACATTTATATGGTGATGAAATTAGGTTTGCTTATAAGTTAAAAAAAGAAATCTATGATACTTTAGGTTTTACGGTTAATGTTGGTGTTGCCAATAACAAGCTTTGTGCAAAAATGGCTTCAGATTTTTCTAAACCTTATAAAGTTCATACGTTATTTAATAGTGAAGTCAAAGAAAAAATGTGGCCACTTAAAGTTGATGAACTTTTCGGGATTGGTAAAAAAACAGCTGTTAAGCTACATAATTTAAATATTCATACGATTTATGATTTAGCGCATGCTGATGATAAAAAATTATACAAATATTTTAAAAATATGGCTTCAGACATGATTAGATCAGCTAATGGAATAGGTAGTGATTTTGTTAATCCTGTTTCTGATGATCCTAAGGGTATAGGCAATGAAACAACTTTAGATCATAATGTTTCCTCTAAAGAAGAACTTTATGGATATTTGCTTGCTTTATCTGAAAATGTTACTTTAAGACTTAGGAAACAAAAAAAATATGCGAATGTGGTAGTTGTTACTTTAAAAGACAAATTTTTTAGAAGAAAAAGTCATCAAAAAAAATTAGTTAATGCTACTAATATTACAGAAGAAGTTTATAAGGCATCAAAAGAAATTTTAAATGAAATGGATACTGATGAAGGAATTAGGTTAATAGGAGTTAGACTTGATAATTTAGTTTCTAATTCTAACCATCAAACTTCATTGTTTGAAAGTTTAGAGGTTAGAGATGATAATAAAAATTTAGAGGAAGCTGTTGACAATATTAAAGAAAAATATGGTTTTAAAGCCATTAAAAAAGCTTCTTTGATTAGTAAAAAGGTAGGAAATAAATATCTTAATAAATAAAATATAGTTTTATACTATATTTTTTTACTCTAAATTTTAAAAATTATATTGTACAATTTATTTACATCTGATATAATTTATTATAGTAATAATAGAATAACAATTATGAAAATAGGGTGTGATAAAATGTATAGAGCTAGAAAAAATAGAAGGGTAGTAATAGGTGTTTTACTAATACTATTACTAATGGTATCAGTAGGTTATGCGGCATTCCAGACAAGACTTACAATAAGAGGAACAAGTAGAATAACAAGTAATTGGGATGTAAGAATAACAAATGTAACAACCGGAGTAGCAACCGGTGATGCCGAAAATGTAAGTACGCCAACATGGACAGATTTAACTGCCTATATGGAAGCTAATCTCTATGATAAAGGGGCCGCCATGGATTATGACGTAACCATATCAAATAGAGGAACATTCGATGCCAAATTAGATAATATAATAACAACCCCTAGTAGTAATGAAGCAGTCATTATTACTTTTTCTGGTTATACAAAAGGCGAGATGCTACCAAAAGGACAAGATAAAGTAATACATGTAAAAATACAGTATAATCCAAACTATAATGGAACAGCTGAAGTATCAGGAACATCTATAGTAGAATTCCAGTATGTTCAAGGAGAAGGATCAAATATTCCAACTGTAACCACTCATTTACTAACATATAACTATAGTGAAAATGGTGGAACAAGTATGAATGCTGAAAATGAATACTTACCAGAAGGTACAGTAGTAAACTTAACAGGAAAAACAGCAGTTAAACCAGGATATACTAATGTTATAGATGGTCATAATGGTTGCTGGAATACGGATAAAAATGCTCATACATGCTTACAAACAGTAACAATGACAGCAGATACAACTTTGTATGCGATATTTAAAAAAGATGTAACCGTAACATTTGATAAAAATGGGGCTGTTAGTCAAACAAATTCAAGTGGAACGGCAGTAACAACAAATACCGTAACAAGAGAATGTACAATGTGGAATAAAGATGCTACATGTAATGTAACATCACCAACGGCTGTTGCAATAACAGGATATACAATAGCTGGATATAATGAATCTAGTTCTGCAGCTACAAGTACATGGAATGCAAATGCAGAAAAAGCAGTAGCGGATAACGGAACATATTACGTTATTCAAAAGCCAAATAACTATACAGTAATATTTAATGCTAATGGTGGTACAGGAACCATGCAAAATCAAACACTCACATATGATACTCCAGCCAATTTAACCAAAAACACATTTACAAATTCTGGATATTCATTTAGAGGTTGGAATGGCCTTTTGTATAGTAATTCTAGCGAGAAATCAGGTGGCACTGGTGAATTCTTTAGATATGTTGATTTAGCTCCATATTTTGATAAATATGGAACTGGCAATACTTACCATTTAGAACTTGATTTGAAATCTAAAGATATATCTAATAAGAATACAGTTATTATATATTTCCAGAGTAGTACACCAACGAGATATGCATTTGACACATTTGATGGCAATAAAACTACAACTGGCCAAAAATCTGTTACAGTATCTGATAGTACTTGGACACATGTTAGTTTTGATTTTACTATTAAAAATGGTGATCAAAGTCAAGCTCAAGCTCATCTTGCATTTTTTGGAGATTATAATACGGGAAATGTTCCAGTAGTTAAAAATGTCAGATTAACTTTAGTACCAGATTTTACTGATGAGCAGCAAGTACTTAACTTAACAGATGAAGAAAATGGTGAAATTAATTTATATGCTATGTGGAATATTCCAATAATAAGAAGCTGGGCATCAGATGCATCAACAGATTTCCATAATGCAACATATAGAGAAAATATAACAAGTATAGTATTTGAAAATCATACAAATGTCCCAAATGGAGCAACTAGTTGGGATGTATCAGCAGCACATGATGAATCAGTTATTGCTTGGGTAACAGCCGATCCAAATGATAATACCAAATATGTTCTTCATATTGGTGGAGATGGGGGCGTAATAGCAAACGAAGATTCATCAAATATATTTAGATCATTTACTGCTGTGACATCAATTTCATTTGGTAACAATTATGATACAAGTAACGTAGAAGACTTTAGTTATATGTTCTATGATTGTAATAAAGTAACGAGTCTAGATGTAAGTAGTTTTGATACAAGAAGTGCAACTACAATGGACAGTATGTTTAGAAGAAACAGAAGCTTAACGAGTTTAAATGTAAGTAATTTTGATACAAGTAATGTAACAAATATGTCAAGTATGTTTAGTAGTAGTGGCAATTTAGTAAACTTAAATTTAAGTGGTTTTGATACAAAAAAAGTAACAACTATGAATGGTATGTTCTATGGTTGTAGTAGCTTAGCTAGTTTAGATTTATCAGATTTTGACACACGCAGTGTAACAGATATGAATTGTATGTTCATGAACTGTTCAAGTCTACCAAGTTTAAATTTAAATAATTTTAATACAAGTAAAGTAACAGATATGAACCAGATGTTTGCGGGCATGACAAATGCACAAGTAATATTTTTCTGTAATGCGGATACAGATTTAGTAACAGATATGCAAGCTATGTTTATAAATACCTCGTCTTTAAATGCAGTATATGTAGGAAGTGATTGGACAACAGCAAACGCTAATATTAATGGTATTTATGATAATAGTGGAATAAGTGCAGTAACAAAATTAGATAACTGCCGTGTTGAAACTGAAGAACCAGTAATGAAAAAATGGACTGATTCGGCCCCAGGAGGAGCAACATATTTAAATACCACAGATTTTCATGTGCAAGCATATAGAGAAAATATAACAAGTATAATATTTGAAGATAGTATAAATGTACCAAATGGAGCAACATCTTGGGATGTATCAGCTGCTCCTAATACTGGGAATGTAATTGCTTGGGTAGTAGCAGATTCAAATGATAATACAAAATATATCCTTCATATAGGTGGCGATGGAGGAGTAATATCTTCAGATGATTTAGGTTTTACTTTTAGAGATTTTACTGCTTTAACATCAATCGATTTGTCGAAGTTAGATACCAGCAATGCTACTGCAATGTATGGTATGTTTCAAGGCGATGCCTTTTTATCTTCAATCACCTTTGGAAATGATTTTGATACAAGTAATGTAGAAATTTTCAATTATATGTTTGCTGGAGATTTAGCTTTAACAAGCTTAGATTTAAGTGGATTTGATACAAGCAGTGCTACAGAAATGGTCGCTATGTTTTATTGCTGCAAGGGCTTAACAAGTTTAGATTTAAGTAATTTTAACACAAGCAAAGTTACTAATATGAGTAATATGTTTCAAGATTGTCTTAGTTTGGCGAGCTTAGATGTAAATGATTTTGATACAAGCAAAGTTACTAATATGAGTCATATGTTTGCTATGTTTGACTTGAATGATAATTTAACAAGTTTAGATGTAAGTGGCTTTGATACAAGTAAAGTTACGGATATGAGTGACATGTTTTTTGGCAATAGCGCTTTAACCAATTTAGATGTAAGTAATTTTGACACAGGTAATGTAACAACTATGGTTTTGATGTTCTATGGATGTTCAAGTTTAACTGATTTAGATCTTAGTAATTTTAATACAAGTAAAGTAACAGACATGAGAAGTATGTTTCAAAATTGTAGTAGTCTAACCAAACTCAATCTAAATAGTTTTGATACAAGTAGTGTTATAGAAATGGAAAGCATGTTTAATGGAGACAATGACGGAAATTCCAGTCTCAAAGTGATATACATGTGTAATGCTGATACAAGTAATGTAACAAACATGAAATTAATGTTTGCTGATTTACCACGTATCGAAGCCATTTACGTAGGAAATGGCTGGACAACGGCAAATGCTACAACAACAAGTATGTTTAGTAATGGTAATATATCATCAGTAACTAAATTAGATAATTGTAAAGTAACAAGTGGTAGACCAATAATGAAAAGGTGGCCAATAGAATATAATCAAAATGTAGAAACAGATTTCCATGCAACAGAATATAGAACAAAAATAACATCAGTTGATGTTGTAACAAAAATAAATATACCGTCAGGTGCAACATCATGGGATGTTTCAGAAGCTTCTGATGGCTCAGTAATGGCCTGGGTTGTAGATGATGGTAATAATGGATATAAATTATATATCGGAGGAGAAGGCGGAGTCATCGCTAATCCAACAAATTCAAGCTGGGTATTTAAAGAGTTTACGGCTTTAACAGATGTAAATGTCGCTAATTTGGATGTAAGTGAAGTAAGAGAAATGTATGGTATGTTTTATGGAAGCACAAGCTTAACTTCTCTTGATTTAGCAACGTGGGATACAGGCAAAGCAAAGCAAATGGGAGGAGTATTCCAAAATTGTACACACTTAACAACAATATATGTTTCAGATGATTTCACAGTGGGACAAGCAACAAATACTGGAGATATGTTTTCTGGAGATACCGCAATAGTAGGAGGAAATGGAACTACATATTCATCATCTAATACTGGAGGTGCTTATGCTAAAATAGATAAGCCAGGTCAGGTAGGATACTTTACGAATGGAATATATCCAGTAATAACTAATGTATCAACTCAAACAACTTCAAGTACGGCAACTTTAATAGTAGATGCTTATGTACCAAATGGAGAAAGTATAACTAATTATGAATTTTCAATTGATGGTGGAACAACATGGGTAACACAAACAAACGGAAATATATCACCAAATATGTATACCTTTACAGGATTAAATGCAGGTACAAATTATGATGTTCAAGTAAGAGTAACTAGTCAAAGTAACAATAAAACAATAAAAACAGTATCAGCTACGACAAAACAAATAGAAGCTCCAACATTTGGTGAGAATATATCTGGAGAGGTATCTATTGACTTTCCAACAGGATGTACGAGTCCATATATATGTAGTTATAGTATAGATGGTGGTGAACCAACCCCAGTAACTACGAACAGTGTAACTTTACCATTTGGAACAGATGGAACGGTAAGAGCTATAGTGTCTGATGGAACAAGTGAAGAAACTACGACATATAATTTAAGAAAAACAGATTTATATGTATCAGTAAATGGAAATGATACGACAGGTGTTGGAACGGTTGCACAACCATATGCGACTATAGATAAAGCTTATTCATCTGCAAGCTCAACAACTGCATCAACTATTTATGTAATGAATAATATTGAACAGTCAACACAGTTAAATATGAATGCTAACAAATCAATCACTTTAACAAGTAGTGATAGTAATGGAGTAGCAGGAGGCGCAAAGAATACAGTTACTAGGACAAATAATGCAGCAGGAGCTATGATAGAAGCTAAAACCGGAACTTTAAAACTACAAAACATTGTTATAAACGGAAACAACTTACAATTAACAGATTCTTTCTTATTAGCAATAGCTGATGGTGAAATAGCCGAAGGAACAACTATTAAGAATTCTGACAGTGGAGCTTTAGTTGTTGATGGCGGTACTGTAGCCATGACTGGTGGAACTATTAAAAATAATAGTGTTCATGGTGGAGTTAGAGTACAAACTAATTCAACATTTACATTGTCTAATGGTACTATAAGAGAAAATACAACGACAGCTAGCGGCGGCGGCATTTGGGGTGGTACCGGTAGTACTATAAATATAAATGGTGGATTAATTTATAATAATGGTGGTGGTTCCGGTGGCGGCATTTATTCTGGCGGAACAGTTAATATAACTGGTGGTTCTATTTCAAACAATGATTCTGCTGGCAATGGTGGTGGTATAACTGGATACTACGGTTCAACCATAAATATTAGTGGTGGTACGATAGAAAACAATTCGGTTCCAGATACAGATAAAGCTGGTGGTGGAATATTTATTGTAGGAAGTTCTACCGACCCTTCAACTCTTACCGTATCAGGGACAGCAGTCATTACTGGAAATTCCGCACATAATGGTGGTGGAATTGGAATGACTGCCTATACAACTGTAAATATAAATGATGGTACAATAACAGGAAACACAGCACAAATGAATGGCGGCGGAATACAATCATCAGCTTCAACTAATAACACATTAAATATAAGAGGTGGAACAATATCTGATAACTCTGTTGAAAACTGTGGTGGCGGAATAACATTTTCTGGTAATGCGTTTAACATGAGTGGCGGTACTATTACTGGAAACACAGCGGATATTAACTCTGGAGGAATTTTGTTAAGTTCTAGTGCTACCATGACAATGAGCGGTGGAACAATATCTAATAATAGTTCTAAAATAGCTGGTGGAATTAATGTATATGGAGGTAGCTCATTTAATATGACAGCAGGAACTATTTCTGGTAATAATGCTACTAGTTCGCATGGAGGTGGAATAGCACTTTCTTCAACAGGCGTTAATTCAGCTACTATTTCTGGAGGAACTATAACTGAGAATACAGCTAAATCAAATGGTGCTGGTATTGTGGTTTATAATAGTAGTAGTGGTACAAATACTTTAGGGATAAGTGGAACAACTAAAATTATAAAAAATGCTGCTGACAATCAAGGCGGTGGAATATATAATGGTGGAAACTTAACCATAACTGGAGGAACTATTGGTGGTAGTTCAGCTAACAAAAATACTTCTGGTGCTGGTGGAGGTGGTGTATATAACGCTTCTACAGGAACTATGGAATTAAGTGGGGCCACAATATCTTATAATACTAGTTTAAGTGGCGGTGGAATACAAAACTATGGAACTTTAACAATTGATAGTGATGGAACCGTAACAAGAAACAAATCAACAAGTACTGGTGGTGGTATTTGGTCAGCGGGAACTTTAAAAGTTTATACTGGAGCTATAATTACTTATAATGAAGCTGGTGGAGGCGGCGGAGGTATTTGGTCAACATATACCGGAAGCACAGCCGGAAAATTAACCATAACAGGTGGAACTATAACTAATAACAAAGGTACTACTGGTGGTGGAATTGGTCTTGCATCAAATAGTATTTCTGTAACACAATCAATATCAGGATCAACAACCACAATTAGTAATAATAATGGAACAACTAATGGTGGTGGAATATTCTTAAATAATGCCAATATAACTCTTACCTTATCACAAGCTACGATATCAAGTAATACAACAGCAGGTTCAGGCGGCGGAATATTCCTTAATGGTGGAAGAGTAAATATGAGCAGTGGAACAATCGCTAGTAACAAAACTACAGGATCAAGTAGTACTGGTGGTGGAGTTAGAATTCAAAGTGGTGCGACATTCGCTTTAAGTGGCGGTACTATTAAAAAGAATACATCTAAGACAAATGGTGGAATAAGTGCAGCAGGAACATATACCCGTACAAACGGATATGTATGTAAAAATAATAGTCCAACTAACTCATATGATGTTACAGCAACAACTAACACGAACTGTAGTTAAACTTTATAGTTGGTTATTTATAAAATCATAGTGTCAAATACTATGATTTTTTCTTTTCTTTTATCTTTAAAGTAGGTATAATAATATATGGAAGGTAATAAATATGGATAACGATACAATTTTAGAAATTAGAGAAAAATTAAATGCAAGTGAAGAGGTCAGAAAGGATTTTGCTAGTAAGCTACTTGAAAAAATTTCAGGTGATTTTTATCGTGGTTTTAGATCTATTGTACCTTTTTATAGCGTAGAAGAACTTTTAAAACTGTTTGATTTTTGGACTTTAAATGATTTTTTTTCTGATAGATATAAAGGGCAGCAATATAAATTTTTTGCAGTATTAATGGAAAAGAATTCTGATGAAACTATAAAGTGTATTTTGCAAGATAATTATATGTTTGATTATTTCTTTGAATCAAGTGATAATTTCTATAGCCTTTTTTATAATATAAGTTATGAATCCTTTAGAAATTTAATTTTAAAAATGGGTGATGATATTGTAAATTATCCAAATTACTTTATTGGAAGTGTAAGTGCTGAAAATCAAAGAATGCTATTAAAAGAAGATCTTAGTTTTGATGTGCTTGCTTATCTGATTCCTAAGTTTAAAACGGAAGTCATTAATGATTTTTTCGCAAAAGATCCGAGAGCTATAGTTTTAGCTGAAAAAGTTAATATTAGGAGTTTAATTGATAACGGAATTAAATTTAGTGATGAAATAATTAAGAAAAAAGAATTTTTTAATAAACTTAAAAGTAATGATTTAGTAAGTTTTAGATCAGCAATTAATAAACTTGAAAAAATCAGTAATTTTGAAATTATAGAAAAACATCTACGTGATTATTATGATGAAATTATTGCATCATATGATAGAGAAACGGGGATGTTTAAAGATTATTTACCACTTGTTAATGGTACAAACTTTATGATGTATAGTTCTACTAATCCTTTTGTAATGGATACGAGAATTGATTATAGAATATATGATTATACAGACTGGGATGAAAATAATAAAAGGGTTGTTGCTGATAGAGAAGGGCTTACTAATTTTTTAAGAGATCTTACCAGTAAAAAATTATCAGAACTTGTTGTCGATGCTTTATTTGAAGATAATATTTATAATGTATGGCTTAATCTTAGAGAAATGCTTAGATATAATGCTAAATTATCAGATGATCAAAAAGTTATTGATGATGAACGACGAGAATTTTATGAAATGATTCTTAATTTTGATAATGTTTCTAGTGAAGAAAAGGTTAATTTATATAATAGTTTAAAAGATAAAAAAATCAGTTATGTATTTTATGATGATTTGCGCAAATTAAAAGATTTATCTTATGATTTAATAAAAAAAGATTTATTTGATGTTAATGATGAAAAGAACATAATTAATTTAAATAATGAGCTTACTAGTGCTTATGGGGTAAATATTTATGATATGCGTGATCAAGAATATACAATGCTTATTAGAGGACAAGGAAAATTTCGTGATCAAAGTACTTATAGACGAAATTGTTATTCAGTAATTGGAAATGAAAACAGTGTGTCTTTTGGTGATCCTAGTGATAGTTTTTTGTATTACGGTTATAATTCATTTGAGGCTGATAGAGTTTTACATGCATTAGAACAAGATTCTTTTAGTTCAGATTTAAAGGATGGATCTTCTAGTTCTTTTGTAAATAGAATTATGACAAGTGATGAATTAGTTAGAGGAAGTTCAAGTTTTAGTGAAATTAATTTAGTTAATCTAATGGGTGAAAATGGTAGATACATTGCTAAAAAGCCTGATTATTTAGTTTTTTATGACGGAAAATGTGATATTAATGTGTATGTTAACGAAGCTAAAAGACTTAATATTCCAATTGTTATGATTAGAGAAAAAAGATTATCAATGGATAGAAAAACAGATGTTAAATTGGATTATCGTCACGATAAATATATTGATTATCATGATGGCGAATTACAGCAAATGCGAAGTGGAGGGTTTGGTAGATAATGAATAAAGAAATTATTAGTGAAATTGCGAGTAATTTAAATATTAAGAATAGTCAAATTGAGGCAGTGCTTAAGCTACTAGAAGAAGGAAGTACTATTCCTTTTATTGCGAGATATCGTAAAGAAGCTACAGGAGCTTTAAATGAAGAAGAAATTAGAAGTATAAGTGAAGTATATCTTTACGAGGAAAATTTACTTAAAAGAAAAGAAGATGTAATTAGGTTAATTGATGAAAAAGGCCTTCTTACAGAAGACCTTAAAGCTGAAATTATGAAAGCTTCTAAGTTGGTTGAAGTTGAAGATTTATATAGGCCATTTAAAGAAAAGAAAAAAACAAAAGCTACAGAAGCTATTAAAAATGGATTGGAAGGCCTTGCTAAACAAATAATGAGTTATACAACTAAAGATATTGATTCTTTAGTTAGTCCATTTTTAAATGAAAATGTTAAGACCAAAGAAAAAGCGATAGAAGGGGCTAGTTATATCATTGCTGAATGGATAAGCGATAATGCTTTTTATAGAAAATGGATTAGAAAATTTGTTTTTAATGAAGGAGTATTAGTATCTATGAAAAAGAAAGATGCTGATGATCCAAATAAACTCTATGAGATGTATTATGATTTTAGTGAAAAAGTGAAATATGCGAAAGAGTATAGAATTTTAGCTATTAATAGAGCTGAAAAAGAAAAAGTTATTTCAGTTAATATTGATATTGATAGTGAAAGAGTATTAGCATATTTAAAAGAAAAAGTAATTAAAAAAGAAGGGCCTTTTAATTATATAATTGAAGGTGCTATTAAAGATAGTTATAAAAGATTAATATTTCCTTCTATAGAAAGAGAAATACGTAGTGAACTTACTGATAAGGCTAATGTTTCAGCGATTCATAATTTTAGCCTTAATTTAGAAAAATTACTTATGCAACCACCAATGAAAGAAAAAATGGTTTTAGGATTTGATCCGGCTTTTAGAACGGGTTGTAAGCTTGCCGTAGTTGATCCTACGGGGAAAATGTTAGAAATAAAAGTTATATATCCCCATGAACCTAAAAATGAAAAAGAAAAGAGCAAACAAATTTTACTTGATTTAATTAATAAATATAATATTGATATAATTGCAATAGGTAATGGAACGGCTTCCCGTGAAAGCGAAGCATTTGTAGCTTCAGTTATTAAAGAAGCTAAACGAAAGGTCGAATATATAATAGTAAGTGAAGCAGGAGCTTCTGTTTATTCAGCAAGTAAATTAGCAATATCTGAATTTCCAGATTTACATGTTGAAGAGCGAAGTGCGATTAGTATTGCTAGAAGATTACAAGATCCTCTTTCAGAACTTGTTAAAATTGATCCTGAAAGTATTGGCGTTGGAATGTATCAACACGATGTACCTGATAAAGAACTTCGTGAATCACTCGATTTTGCGGCTAAAAAATCAGTTAATAGTGTTGGAGTAAATGTTAATACGGCGAGCAAATCACTTTTAAAATATGTTTCAGGTCTTACTAAAAGTACAATAGATAAAATAGTTAATTTTAGAGATAGTAATGGTAAAATTAAAAATCGTTTAGAAATTAAAAAACTTTTATCTGATAAAGTTTATACACAAGCTGTAGGATTTCTTAGAATAAATGGTGATAATGTTTTAGATAGAACAGCTATTCATCCAGAAAGTTATGATAAGGTTTTAAAACTTTTAGATATTCTAAATCTTGATATAAAAGATATAGGTAAGGAAGAATTTAGTAATAAACTTAATATTGATATAAATAAATATGCTGAAATACTTGGAACTGATAAATATACTTTGGCAGATATCATTGAAGATTTAAAAAAGCCAAATAGAGATCCCCGTGATGATATGCCAAAGCCAATACTTAAAAGTGATGTTTTAGATTTGAAAGATTTAAAAATAGGAATGAAACTTCAAGGAACTGTTAGAAATGTTACACCTTTTGGGGCTTTTATTGATATTGGTTTACATAACGATGGTCTTGCTCATATTTCTAAACTTACGACTAAATTTATTAAGCATCCAATGGAAGTAGTAAATGTTGGTGATATTGTCGATTGTTATGTCGATGAGATATTACTTGATAAAGAAAAGGTTTCACTTTCTTTATTGGAACCCAAGGAGGCTAAATGAAAAAAATAATTTTAATATTAATTTTGTTTTTAACAGGATGCGTTTCTAATACCGACTTTAACAAAGTGTGCACTTATGAAACAAAAACAGTTCATTTAAATGACAAGATGATTATAGATGTTACTTATAATAGTGATGATTTAATTAATGAGGCTGTTATTACTAAGGAGTATAAGGCATTAGATAAAGAAGGCATTGATACTATAAAAAATATAAAAAAATCACTGGAATCATATAATAGTAAGTATAGTGATATGGATATTAAATATTATGTTTATAAAGATAGTGATGATGAATTTACTGTAAAATATAAACTTTATGTTCAAAAATTAGATAATGAAATTTTGAAAGATTTTAAATTAAGAAAAAATTCAATAAAATTTTTCAATAAAATGCGTGAAGCAAATATAGAATGTGAGGGATAATATGGAAATTATAAAAGCAATTATTTTTGGAATTGTTGAAGGAATTACCGAATGGCTTCCTATCAGTAGTACAGGCCATATGATTTTGCTTAATGAATTTATAAAACTAGATGTTTCTAAAGATTTTTATAATATGTTTGAAGTAGTTATTCAGCTTGGAGCAATACTTGCGGTAGTGGTTTTATTTTTCAGAAAATTATTTCCTTTTTACAAGGTTAAAGAAAAAGTAAAAATAGATAAAAAAATATTAAATTTATGGGGAAAAATAATAGTAGCTTGCCTTCCGGCAGCAATTGTTGGCATATTATTTGATGAGGTATTTGAAAAATTATTTTATAATCCTACATGTGTTGCTATTGCATTAATTGTTTTTGGTATTTTGTTTATTGTAATTGAAAATAAAAATAGGAAAGCCAAGATTACCTCTTTAGAAGAAATAACTTATAATACGGCATTACTTATTGGAATATTTCAGCTTATTGCGGCTATTTTCCCGGGAACGTCTAGATCCGGAGCAACAATTTTAGGGGCTTTAATGATTGGCGTATCTAGAACAGTGGCTGCTGAATTTACTTTCTTTTTAGCGGTGCCTGTTATGTTTGGGGCTAGTCTTTTAAAATTAATTAAGTTTTCATTAAATTTTACAGGAATTGAGTTTGCTATTTTACTTACCGGGATGATTGTGGCTTTTGTTACTTCGATGTTTGTAATTAAGTTTTTGATGGATTATATTAAAAGGCATGACTTTAAAATATTTGGCTATTATAGAATTGTTCTTGGAATTATAGTGCTCTTATATTTTTTTCTGTAATATTGTGTAAATAAAAGAAAATAATATTGTATTAAAAAAAGAAATGTGATATAGTTTAATTAAGATAGGGAGGAGTTATTATATGAGAAATAATCATAAAAATGCGATGCTTGCATTATTACTTGGAGCTTTAGTAGTTATGGCTGTAGGTTATGCTGCTTTTAGTACAGCACTTCAAATAAATGGTACAGCTTCAATCGATTCAAGTTGGAATGTTCAATTTGATACTACAAAGACAAGTGGAACTGGTGTTATTAAAACGACTATGGGAACAGGAGGATCTACAGCACCTTCAGGAGGAACAATTGCATATCCTAATGTTACTACAGCAAATTTAACTGCCACTTTAAAGCAACCTGGAGATTCAGTAGAATATACTTTAACAGTTAAAAATACTGGTAGTTTAGCAGCAACTTTAAGTGGTCTTTCAATGACAAGTTCTAATGGATCATGTACTGGTTCTGGTTCTAGTACTGTTTGTACAAGTTCTGGTAGTCATATAAGGTTTACAATTGGTAATTTTTCATCAACTAGTTTAGCAGCTTCTAGTGGAACAGCAACTATCAAAGTAACCGCAACATTTGTTGACGCAGCAGTTACAAGTTTAACTTCTGGTGAAACTATTACTGTTCAAGTTACATTTAATGCAACTCAAGCTTCATCATAATAGATATTTAAAGATTATCTTTGGATAATCTTTTTTCTTGACAAAAAACGAATAATTATTTATAATTGTTTCAAAGCGATGACGAAGGAATAGTAGTAAGATTTACTGTTTAAAGAGAGTTAGTGGTTGGTGTAAACTAATAATAGTTACTTATGAACGTACCTTTAGAGCTTAATCCGCTAATCAGCGTTATAGATTAAAGAGCATAGAAATTCTATGAAGTAAGGTGGCACCGCGGTCTAATCGTCCTTATTTTATAGAATTTTTTTATTATTTTAGGAGGGATAGCATGTATAGCAAATTTGAAGAAATATTAACGGAAACTTTTAAAAAACTTGGGTATGAAGTAGAATCTAAAGTTGTTAAATCTAAAGAAGATTCTGTAGATTTTCAGTGTGATAATTTATTTGGACTTGCTAAAGAATATCATAAAGCGCCTTTTATAATTGGCGAAGAAGTAGTAGATGAAGTGAAGAAAAGAAAAGATTTTCCTTTGTATTTTAAAAGTATCGAGGTAGCCAAACCAGGTTTTATAAACATATGCGTAAGTGATAAATTTATAAATGATAGTCTAAAAGAGTTAATGGATAAAGATATTTTAGGAGCCACCTTTGAGAATAACACAATTATTGTTGATTATGGTGGACCTAACGTTGCCAAGCCACTTCATGTTGGTCATTTAAGAACTGCTATTATTGGGCAAGCTATTTATAATATTTTAAAATTTAAGGGAAATAAAGTAATTGGTGATGTTCATTTAGGGGATATTGGAACGCAAATGGGCCAAGTTATTTATGGAATACTGCATGATTTTCCTAACAAAGATTTTAATGATATAGAGTTTGATTTAGATTATTTAAATAAAACTTATCCTAAGATGAGTGCTTTATGTAAAGAGAATGATGAAGTAAGGGCTGAATGCCTTAAAATAACTAAAGATCTTCAGGATGGAGACCCTAATTATAAAATTTTATGGCAAAAAATTTGCGATATTTCAATAAAAGATATTAAAAGACTTTATGATTATTTAAATGTTCATTTTGATTTGTGGTATGGTGAAGCTATTGCTTATAAACAGTTTCCAGAAATGATGCCTTTCATTGAAAAACAAGGAATCATTAAAGAAGATGATGGCGCTAAAATAATTGATGTTAGTGAAGAAGATGACAAGGTTATGATCCCACCACTCATTTTACAGAAAAGTGATGGAGCTTATTTATATGCTACTTCTGATTTGGGAACAATTTGGCAAAGGGTAAAGGATTTTAATCCGGATAATATTATATATGTTGTGGATGCGCGTCAAAGTATGCATTTTACTCAAGTGTTTAGAGCAGCTAAGAAAGCTCATATTTATGAAGGTGTTTTAGAACATTATGGTAATGGAACAGTTAATGGTCCAGATAATAAACCATATAAAACTCGTGAAGGCGGAGCTTTGAAGTTAGAAAGTTTAATTGAGGATGTTAAAAAAGAGTTTATTGGGTTAAGGGAAGAAAATAAGAATATGGATGAAGAAGACCTTAAAAAAATAGTTAATGCGATTATTAAGTTTGCCGATTTACAAAATGATTTAACTAAAAATTATATTTTTGACATCAAAAAATTTAGCGAAGTAAATGGTAAAACAGGATCTTACATTTTATACAGTTATTTAAGAATTAATAAATTGCTTTATGTAAATAATAGTAAACTATCAGATAACATTTATAATGATGCGGATAGAAGTTTAAGATTAAAACTATTAGAAGTTAGTAATGTAATAGATCAGGCGGCTAGAGAAAGAAAACCTCATCATATTGCTAATTACTTATACGAACTTGCAGTAATCGCCAATAATTTTTATGAAACAAATAAAATGTCTTTAGTTAAGAACGAAGAAAAAGATGATTACAATATAATTCTTTCTTATAATAATGTTGTTTTAAAAACCTTACTTGAACTTTTAGGAATAGAAATACCCAAGGCAATGTAAAAAAAGAAAATGAAAAAAATTTCCTTTTTTTTGATTTTTTCCTTGAACTTATGTTTAAAAAATGTTATAGTAATATCAGAGTAGAGATAGGCTACTTCGGAAAAAAATATTGTAAGGAGGAAGAAAGAATGGAATCAAAACACAAAAATGCGTTGATAGGAGCTTTACTTGCAGTAGTATTTGTTATGGCAGTAGGTTATGCAGCATTTGCAACTACTTTAACAATTAATGGTACTGCATCAATTAGTTCAAGTTGGAATGTTCATTTTGACACAACTAAAACAACAAATGCTAGTGGTGTTGTTACACCAACTACTGGAACAGGTGGAACTACAGCACCTTCAGGAACAGTTGCTTATGATGGTAACTTGACTGCTAATGTTAGTGCTAGCTTAAATCAACCAGGCGACAAAGTTGAATTTGTTTTAACTATTATGAATGAAGGTAGTTTAGCTGCAACTTTGGGAACTCCTAGTGTTTCTGGAACTGGTACAACTACATGTAGTAGTAATGTTTGTACTAGCCAAGGCGGACACATTCAATTTACTGTTGATAATCCATTAAGTAGTTCATTAGTTGCTTCTACAGGTACTACTACTATTAAAGTAACTGCTGAATTCTTAAATACTAGTGTTACAAGTTTGGCTGGTAATGAAACTGCTGGAATTACAGTAACTATTAATGCAACTCAAGCTTCATAATTATAAAATATATTAGACTGCTTAAGCAGTCTTTTATTTTGCTAAAATATTAAAAAGTCCTTGATTAGAATTTGAAAACATGGTATAGTTTTATTAGAGTAAAATCTATAATAGGAGGGATATTTATGGAGGCAAGACATAAAAATGTTGTAATAGGAATATTACTTGCAATGGTATTAATTATGGCAGTAGGTTATGCAGCATTTGCGACTAATTTAACTATTAATGGTACGGCTAACATTTCAACAAGCTGGGATGTTCATATTAAAAGTATTACACCATCGGCTGTAGCTAATTCAACTTTTGCCAATAATGAAACAACTTATACTTCTGCTGGTAGTATAAGACATGAGGTTGTCGATAATTACACAGCGGAGTTTAGTGCTATTTTACTTTCACCATCAGAATCTGTAACTTATACAGTTGTCGTTGAAAATTCGGGAACAATTGATGCTGAACTTGCCACTAATGGAATTACTTTTAGTGATGCAACGATGGGTCAAGCAAATCCTACTGATGCTATTTTATATACTTATTCAGGAATTGCTGCTGGTGATGATCTTTTAGCTAACGGAGGAACTGATACTTTTACAGTAACAGCAACTTATAATCCAGCCATTACAACACAACCAACATCTGAACAGCTTGAAAAATCTGTTACAATGGTATTAAACTATGTTCAAAAAGCTTAAAAAGCTTTTTTGATTTTTATGAAAAAAAATTATTTTTTGTGTTGTCAATGTTTTTTATTTATGTTATAATTTATTATAGTAGTGGTAGTATGACAAAAGGCTACTTATAGAGGGGTCATAAAATGAAAAATAATTTTGTAATTTATGGTCTTCTGATTGTATATTTCTTTCTTAATAATTTTGTCTTAATTCCCATGAATGTGACTTTTTATAACGAAATAATAAATCCGGTTCTTTGGATGATTATGTGCGGAATTGCTGTTTATTTGAGTCATGATTCAAGTTTGAGAATAAAAGGAGAGAGAGATAAAACCCAAAGTTTATTTATTTCACTTATTATTTATATTATTGTTTATTTTCTTTTGGGTTTAGTATTTGGCTTTGAGAGGACACCTTATTCTAAAGAAATATTTAGTATATTGAAAAACTTATGGTCATTTGTTGGAATATTATTTTTCCAAGAATTTATCAGAGAAGCACTTATTAAAAATGAAAAGAAAAAAGCTGTTAATTTTGTCTTGATTGTAATTTTATTTACTTTGCTTAATATAAATTTTTCTAATTTTTTAGGACATTTTACTGATTTACAATCGAGCTTTACATATGTGTCTTCTGTGTTAGTGCCAGCGGTTTTAGAAAGTGCAATACTTACTTATTTAGTTTTTATTGGTGGTGTAAAGTTTGCGTTAATTTATCATGCATTTGTTGCTTCTCCACCATATATTGTACCGATTATTCCTGATTTAGACTGGTTTGGTACAGCACTTGTTGGTATTGCTTTACCACTAGCTATATATGTGTATTTAAATTATGTACACGTTAATAGAACAGAACGTCTTTCAAAAAGAGAAAAGCGTAAGTATAATCCAGCAGTTTATATCCCTGTATTTGTATTTATCGGTTTAGTTGCTGGATTTGTAATAGGACTTTTTAAATATCAACCTATAGCGGTTATTTCTGGAAGTATGTCTCCAACATTTAACAGAGGGGATGCAGTTATTGTTAAAAAGCTTAACATGCAAGAAAAAGATTTGCTTAAAGCTGGAGATATAATTCAGTTTGTCAGCGGTAGTAAATATGTTGTTCATAGAATTGTTGAAGTATCAAATGATGATTATGGTAACAAGACATTTATTACTAAGGGTGATCATAATAACACAATTGATGTTGACAAAGTTCATTTAGAAAATATAAGGGGAAAAGTATCATTTACAATTCCATTTATTGGATATCCATCTGTATGGCTTAGTGGTGCTATTTCGTAAAGGGGCGATAATGTGAAAAAGTATAAAGATGAAAATAAGATAATTTTAAAACAATGGGTTAGAGTGCTGTTACTTGTTTTAGTAATCGCTGTTGCTGTTTTATCAATTGTTTCAATACTTAAAGCGGCAAATCCTGAAGTTGGTGAAAAGAAAAAGTTATATTCTTATAGTTATAATTCTAATATGGATTATAAGGTTTATTTAAAAACTAACGATTTCTTTACAGCACCTTATCTTGATATGAATAAACAGTATATTGCTACTATTGTTGATCATATTGAGGTAACACCAAAATATGATTTCCGAAGCACTGAAGATTTAGATTATACTTATAATTATTCTATTGTTGCAACTGCCAGAGGATTAGGTGAAGATTCTGAAGGCAGAAAGGTTGATGTTTGGTCTAAGGAATATCCAATATCAGCTTTACAAACTCAAAGCGGTTCTGGTAAAGAATTTACGATTAGCAAAACTATTAATTTAGATTATAATGCTTATAATCAGATACTTAGTGATTTCCGTAATCAATTTGGTATTTCTGTTGATGCAAGAGTGGATTTAACTATGAAAGTTGAAATTAATGCTGGTCTTAAAGGTCAAGCTGAAAAAACTTTACAAGAAACTTATGAGATGAATTTACAAATGCCTTTGTTGGTACAAATGCTAAGAATAAAAGCTGATTATGTCAATAGTGGAGGTAATACAGTTTATAGCAAAGTAGATCCTAATGTAAAAATTAATATTCCAATGATTGCCATCTGGAGTGTAGTATTACTTGGAGCAGCAGTTGCATTTATAAAATTAGGTAAGAGCTTGTTAGTTATTACTAGAAAATCTGAGTATGTGTTAGCAATTAACAAAATTATGAAAGAATATGGCGATATTATTGCTGAAACTCATAATATGCCTGATTTAGAAAAATATGATATTGTTAATATTAAGAGTTTTGTTGATATGGTTGATATTGAAGAAGAGCTTCATTCACCAATTATCTATTATGAAATAGAAGAAAATTCTAAATGTGTATTCTTAATATTAAATGATAAGACTGCATACAGATTTTTACTTAGAGAGTCAGATTTTGATCATTTTAACAGTTATGATTATAACGAAAATGAAAAAACATATATTTAAAATCAAGAACGAAAGTTCTTGGTTTTTTTTATTTATGCACTTAATTGACTTATGTGGTTATTTATTTTATAATTTAATATAGGGTAAGGTGATGATATGAAGAAAGGTTTTACTTTAGTTGAGCTTATTGCGGTTATTGTTATTTTAGGACTTATAGGAACTGTTGTTTATCCTTCAATTATAAGTATAATTAATAATTCAAAGGAAAAAGCCTATGAAAGTCAGAAAAGAGTTATTGTTAAAGCAGCAAAAGAATGGGGAGTAAAAAATTCTTCGAAATTACCTGATGATAGTTGCCGAATAACAGTTGCTAGATTAATAAAAGAAGGATATATTGAAAATGATGAAATTAATAATCCTAAGGGCGGCAAGTTTAATGGTATTGTTGAGGTTAAATTTGAAAGTAATCAATATAGTTATACTTATATAGAAGATTCTGAAGCTACTGATACTTGTGCTGGTATATTTGAAAGATATATAGATATTATTAAAGCTTCTGCAAAGAGATGGAGAGCTGAGAAAAATATAAGACCTCTTGAGAGTTGTAAAATATCTGTGTCTTATTTAATCAGTGAAGGTTATATCGATGATGAAGAAGTAATTAATCAAGTAGGAAGCGGAAATGTTGAAATTAAGTTTAAAGATGGTAACTTTGTGTATGCTTATTTAGAAGATGATGCGCCTTCTAATTCTTGTTTAGGAAGTTAAATTATAGTATAATGGAAGTGGTGAAATTTATGAAAAAATATAGGAAGCAGATTAAATTAGGGGTTATTTGTTTGGTTATAATTTTATTTATAGCGTTGATATGGTTGTTTGTTTTGCCTAGCTTTAATGGTAACAAATATGGTGACAGGTTAAGAGAAGAAAAAAAATATAAAATAACTGATAAAGCTATTTCTAATATTAAGAAAAAGGCAAAGGAAACTGATGGTATTTCTAGTATAGAATATCATAAAGAAGGTAGAATTTTGAATTTTACTATTATTGCAGCAGATGATTTTGGTGTAAATCAAGCAAAAGATTTTGCTGGCAGCTTACTTGAATTTATTGGTGAAGATAGTTTAAAGTATTATGATATTCAATTTTTCATTGATTCTAAAGGGGATACTGAAGGTTATCCAATAATTGGTTATAAAAGTAAGAATAGTGAAAGTATAAATTACGGAAATGTAGGTGGGTAGTGGTGAATAAAAAAGCAAAATTTGCAATTTTAACTGTTGTAGTTTTAGTTTTAACGATAGGCATTTTATATTTTTTTACTAAAGAAGATAAAAAAACATCTTTAACAGTTTTAGAAAAGCAGTGGATTGAAAACAATAAGAACAAGGTTGTTGATGTCGCTATTTTAAACGATATTCCGGTAGTTAGTTATAATGGTAGCGGAGTTTTGTATGATTTTTTCGATTCACTTGAAAGAGATACAGGGCTTGCAATAAACAGGCTTCCTTATAACCGTAGTTCTAAAATTGACGCGGAAATTGCTTTAACAGTTAAGGATGATGTTAAAGATAGTATTTTACTTTATCGAGATAATTATGTAATAATTACAAAGGAAAGATTGCATTATAACTCTGTTACTGAGCTTAAGAACTTACGTATTGGTGTTTTAAGTAATGATTTAGCAAAAGTTAGCAGCTATTTAAATGGGGCTTATAATCTTTCTTATAAAGATTATAAGACTGAAGCTGAACTTATTACTGATCTTAAAAATGAGAATATTGATGGAATGGTTGTTCCTAAACTTGAGTATTTAAAATACACTTTAGAGAACAATTTATATATTGCTTATAATATCGATGAATTCGCACGAAATTATGTTATTACATTAGGTAGTAATAAGAGATTAAATAGAATATTAACTAAGTATTATGATAATTATAAAAATAACAGATATCAAAAATCATTTAATAAATATTTGATGGATAGCTACTTTTCTTTCAATAATATTGATGAAAAAGAGCAAACTAGTTTTAGAAGTAAGAGATATAAATATGGTTTTGTCTTTAACGCTCCTTTTGAAATAAGTATAAATGGATCATTAAAGGGAATAAATCATGCTTTTATAAAGAATTTTACTAAAATGACAAATACTGAAATTGATTTTAAAAGATATTCTTCTATAAAAAATGTGGTAGATGATTTTAATAAAAATAATTTGGATATTATTTCAAGTGATATTGATACTGAAAGTTTTAAAATGGACACTTTAAATACAGTTAATATTTATGATAATAAAGCAGCTGTTATTTCTAGAGATAACACTTCTGTTATAAATAACGTTAGTTCTTTAAGTGGTCAAACCATATATACTGTTAAAAACAGTAAAATAAATGGGTATTTAGTTAAAAATAATATTAAGGTTAAAAGTTTTAATAATGTTAATGCTCTTATTAATAATTTAAAAGATGATGCTATTGGAATTATTGATGAGCTTAATTATGATTATTATGTAAGATCTGTTAAAAGTATTAAAAAAATAGGATCTTTGGATTTTGAATTAGATAATGGTTTTGTTTTACGTGATGTTAGTGAAAATGCTGTATTTAATAATTTTTTAGATTTTTATTTATCATTTGCCGATACTAACGATATAGTTAATGGAAGTTATAATGATATTCTTGATTCAAATAAACATATAGCTTTATTACAAACTATACTTAGTGGTCTTGTAATCATTTTAATTGGATTTACAGTTTTCTTGGCTGCTAAAATATTTAAACGTAGGAAAACATATGATTTCAAATTATCTAGAGCTGACAAATTGCGTTATATTGATTCAATGACATCACTTAAAAACAGGGATTATTTAAATGATAATATTTCAAAATGGGATAATAGTGAAATTTATCCACAAGCAGTTATTATAGTTGATTTAAATAATGTTGCTTATATTAATGATAATTTTGGTCATAGTGAAGGTGATAAAGTTATTATTGAAGGTGCTAGTATACTTATAAATAATCAACTTAGTGATAGTGAACTTGTTAGGACTGATGGTAACGAATTTTTAGTGTTTACAGTTGGTCATGATGAAAAAACTATTGTTACTTATATTCGCAAACTTAATAAAGAGTTTAAAGATTTATCTCATGGTTTTGGTGCAGCTATAGGATATAGTATGATTCATGATGAAATTAAAACCATCGATGATGCAATTAATGAAGCAACTATTGATATGCGTAATAATAAAGAAGAAGTTAATAATTAGGGTTAAGGAAGAGGTTTATGTTAAAGAGTTATTTTAAAAGAATTTATGATATTATTATGAGACCTGAGATGAAAATATTGCCAGGACAGCTTGCATATTTTCTTATTCTTTCTATTTTTCCATTACTTACTTTGCTTGGGTATATTGTTTCTAAAATAACTCTTTTATCATTACCTTTTGTAAGTGTTATTGAAAAGATTGTTCCTGGAAACTTTACAAAAATTTTACTTCCTTTTTTAGATGGTAGTAATATTTCTGGAAATGTTACATTAGTAATGATTGTGGGGTTTGTTTTAGTTTCTAACGGAACACATTCTATTATTGTTACTTCTGATGAATTATTTGGGATTAAATATGATGATTATCTTAAACGAAGAATTAAAGCCTTTTTTATGATAGTTATATTACTATTTTTATTTGTTTTTATTTTAATTGTTTTAGCGTATGGTAATATAATTTTAAATTATTTAACAGGGCTTAGTTTTTTAGCAAAATTTCGTGATAAAATATATATCATATTTGTATTAGTAAAATGGCCAGTATCTTTTGTACTTTTTTTCTGGATATTAAAACTATTATATACAATGGCTCCTGATGAACAAATTTCTAGTAGTTTTATGAATAAAGGTGCATTTTTTACAACAATAGGTTGGATTGTTGTAACATTTGTATATTCTTATTATGTTTCTCATTTTGCTAATTACTCATTATTCTATGGTAGTTTATCGGGTATAATAGTTATGATGATGTGGGTTTATTTGCTTTCATTTATATTTGTTATGGGAATTGCCATAAATGCTGAAGGTTATTTGGCGTATAAAAACAAAAAAAATGTTAAAAATAAATAGTGGGTACATATTTATACCTGGTATGTACTTACCCCAGACTACTAGTACTTTATGTTTTTCTTTAGGAAATTCTAAGAAGTATTATAAGGTATTTTAAAGTGGTTTTTTTACCACTTTTTAATTTTACATTTGTGTAAGTTTATTTACTTTTTTTTTGATGAAAAAAGTGTTATAATGTTAGAAGTATGGGGTGTAATATGAAAAGCTTTGGACATAAATTTTTTGATTTATTAGTTAAAGTACGAAAAGAAGTTGTAATCTTCTTTAAAAGCAATGTTTTATTTACGGCTTTTGTTATTTCATCTTTAATAAATGGAATTTTATTAAGATTTTTTACTGTAAAAAATATTCTCAGCATTAGCCCTATTTTTGCTGATGTGACATTTATTTTGTTGGTAGGGTCTTTTGGTTACTTTATTAAACCAAAACATAGATTTAAGTATTATATTACTTGGTCAATTATTTTGATGCTTGTTTGTTTAATAAATTCAATTTATTATACTAATTATATTTCGTTTACATCATTTTCTTTACTTGCAACAAGTTTTCAAATAATAGGAGTAAGTGATGCCTTACAGACAATTATGGATCTGCAAGATTTTAGTTATATTTGGGCTCCATTAATGCTTATTTTTGTGCATCATAAACTTAAAAAGAATGGTTATTACTCTAATTTAAGAGAAAAAAATAAAGCTCGAGTTAATTTTTTAAAGGTCTTGGTAGCAGCGGCTATTTCGGCAGCTTTCTTTGCTTCTACTTTAACCGGAACAGATATAAGCCGTCTTTATAAACAGTGGAATAGAGAATATGTTGTTATGAAATTTGGTATTTATATATACCAAGGGAATGATTTAATAGCTAGTTTAAAACCGCAAATTAGTCCTTTGTTTGGTTATGACAAGGCGGCTAAGGAATTTAGAGAGTATTATGACACGCAGGCTAGTGAAAAATCTGATAATGAATATACGGATATTTTTAAGGGTAAAGATGTTTTAGTTATTCATGCGGAAAGTATTATGAATTATTTACTTGATACAGAAATTAATGGTAAAACAATTGCCCCTAATTTAAAACGTTTGGCGTCTGAAGGAATGTATTTTTCTAACTTTTATGCTCAAGAAAGTGTAGGAACTAGTAGTGATACAGAGTTTACTTTAAGTACTTCACTTCTTCCGGCTAGTAGTGGAACAGTATTTGTAAGTTATTATGATAGATACTATCCTTCTATTCAAAAAAGTTTTAGTGCTTCTGATTATTATGTATTTAGTATGCATGCTAATAAAGGAAATTATTGGAATAGGGAAGCTATGCATAAAACATTAGGATATGATAATTTTTATTACTATGATAAAGATTATAAACTTGATGATATTGTTGGTCTTGGTCTTTCTGATAAATCATTCTTTAGACAATCTAGTAAAATAATTAGAAAAATTAAAGATAAAAAAGGTAAGTATTATGGAACTCTTTTGATGCTTACTAATCATACACCTTTTGAGGGTCTTGAAAATAATACGGATTTAGATTTAACATATAAGTATACAAAGACTGATGGAACTGAGGTTGTTAATAATTATTTGAAAGATACAACCCTTGGTAAATATTTTACAACATCGCATTATGCTGATGAAGCTCTAGGTGAATTTATGGATGAACTTGAAGAAGAAGGATTACTCGATGATTTAGTTATTGTGATTTATGGTGATCATGATTCTAAAATCAAGAGAGCGGAATATGATTATTATTATAATTACAATCCGGAAACAGATTCTATAAGGAAACCAGATGATCCAGAGTATAAGGAATATACAAAATATGATTATGAATTGAATAGGAAAGTTCCTTTTATAATTTGGACTAAGGATAAAAAATTATCGAAGAAAATAAAAAAAGAAATAACTTTCCCAGTTGGAATGTATGATGTTTTTCCAACTTTAGCAAATATGTTTGGAGTAGAAAAAAGTAAGTATTCATTAGGACATGATGTTTTTAATACCAATGATCATTTTATTATTTTCCCAAACAGCAATTTTTTAACTGATAAGATGTATTATGATAGTCAGAATGATGAGGCTATTATATTAGATGGCAATTCAGTTATTGAATCTGATTATATTGATAAATATAGTGAGCGTGCTGAAAAAGAAATCGCAGTTTCTAATGATATTATTGTTCATGATTTAATTAAGAAAACTAAGGAATCTAATGAGGTTCTAAAAGGGGAGTAGAATATGGCAAAGAAAAAGAAAAGAAAAGTAAAGTTTGGCAGAATATTTATACTATTATTATTAATTGGTCTCATATGTGGTGGAGGTTATTACGCTTTACAAAAGACAAGTGTTAAAAAGACACCAACGAAAGAGATTAAGAATATTTCTAGTATTGATAAATATGGATATGCTTTAAAAGAAACTTCTACCGATTATTTCAAAAAATTATTCAAAGAACTTGAAAAAGTTTTGAATAGTGATGAGGTAAATGAGGAAGAGTATACACTTTTAGTTAGTAAAATGTTTGTAGCTGATTTCTTTAATTTAGATAATAAAATAAATAAAAGTGATGTTGGTGGGAAACAATTCGTATATGAAAAATATCGTGAAGATTTTTCTAAATATGCGATTGATACGATGTATAAGAGTGTTGAAAGTAATGTGTATGGTAATAGGAAGCAAGATTTACCTATAGTTACTAATGTTGAAGTAGAGAAAGTTAGGACTGAAGCTTTTAAATATGGTGATCTTACCGATGATAAGGCTTATGTTGTTAATTTTGAAATTACATATAAATCTGATATGGGATATCAAACTTCTGGCAGTTTAATACTTATTCATAATGATAAGAAAATGGAAGTAGCTTCAATGAGTGAAAAGAGTCTTAGTTAAACTAAGACTTTTTGTATATTTACAAAAGCTTTAACAAATGATAAAATATATATAGAAAGTAAGTTGATGATATGAAAAAGAGCTATGTAGTAATTTTTTCTTTAATAGGTATTGTATGTTTATTAGCGGTCGGTTTTGCGGCTTTTAGTACAAATCTTAGAATAAATGGTACAGCTAGTATTGATAATAGCTGGGATGTTGAAATAATTAATATTCAAAGTAAAAATAAAGTTGGGGATGCCGAAGATACTAATCCTCCTGTTTATACTAAAACATCTGCTACTTTTAAAACAACTTTAATTTCTCCTGGTGATAGTATGACTTATGATGTAACTGTTAAAAATAGTGGAACTGTTGACGCTAAGGTTGACAAAATAACTCTTACTGATTCTAATAATCCAGCTATTATTTTTGAAACTAGTGGTATAGAAGAAGGCGATGTTTTACTTGCTGGGGCATCAGATGTATTTACAGTTATAGTTTCTTATAATAATTCAGTAACTACACAACCTAGTGTATTAAATGCTTCACTTACTGTTAAATTAGATTATGTTCAAAATTCATAGTCTTTTTTTTATTAAAAAAACATATATTAGTGTAGGTGATAATAGTGGACACTAAAGAAAAGTTTAAAATTTTTGTTAAAAAAAATCCTATTTTAATTAAGTATGTTCAAAATGGTTCGATGACTTGGCAAAAATTTTATGAGATATATGATATGTATGGCGAAGATAATAATGCGTGGAAAGAATACTTAAATACTTCAGGTAATAATAATTCTAGTTTTTTTGATTATATTAAGAATATAGATATAGATAGTATTCAATCTGGTGTTAATAGTATGCAAAGAGTGATAAGTTTATTTCAAGAAATGTCATCTAAAAATGTAAATAAAAATACCAATAATGAAGAGTATAAACCAAGACCTATTTATAAACATTTTGAAGATTGATTTTACCTATTCAGTTTAAGATAAGAGAAAATCCTTATTACTTACGTTATTTAAGGTCTCATTCTTATTGGTATAAATTATTAAATAGAGATTTTAATAATTTTAAAGCTTTTGAAGAGGAAGTTAAGAAGGAATATCGCCTTAATAAAATTGACAAAATAGAAAATATTTTTAATACCTTTGAAATGATGGAAAAAATTGTGCAAGCGTTAAAATAGTATGTTAAAATAAAAGTGGTGATTTTATGCGAATTATTAGTGGAAAATATAAAGGTAAAAAATTAAATGCATATGATATAGAAGGTACTAGACCAACGATGGATAGGGTTAAAGAATCATTATTTGGGATGATTCAAAGTTATGTGCCTGGTGCAGTAGTTTTAGATTTATTTGCAGGTAGTGGTTCTTTAGGAATAGAAGCTATTAGTAATGGGGCTAAAAGATTAGTACTTACTGATAATAATAAAATAGTTACTGACATATTAAAAGAGACTACAAAATCATTTGATGATGATATTTTAATTTTAAATATTGATTATAAAAAATATTTAAAAGAAACTAAAGAGAAATTTGATATTATATTTTTAGATCCGCCTTATAGAGCAGATCTTATGAATAAAGCTTTAAGAATTATTGAAGAAAGAGAATTACTTAATGAAGGTGGTATTGTTATTTGTGAATTTGAAAACATTAAAATAGAAACAAATTTAGAGCTTATAAAAGAAAAAAGTTATGGACCAAAAACTATTCAAATATATAGGTCATAACTTTTTTATTTACATCGATACTATATATTTTAAAATAAAATCGTTGACTGTTCTTGATTAAAGAATTATAATATAGGTGTATAGTATGAAAGTAGGGGAAATATGAAAAAAGTAAAAGATAGTAAATCAATGTTAATATTTGTATTACTTGCAATAACACTAATAATGGTAGTAGGTTTTGCTGCATTTAATACGGCACTTCAGATAAATGGAACAGCAAATATTTCAACAAATTGGTGTGTAGGATTTGATAACACAAAGACTAATACTTATCAAATAACAAAGGGAAATAGTGCGGGAACAAATCCAACAGCAACAATGGGATATAGTGGAACTGCATGTTCAAGCACTTATGTACCTATAGCAAATTTAGGAGCAGTATTCTATCAGCCAGGAGATAAAGTAGAGTATACACTTACTATAGCTAATAAAGGAAGTATAGAGGCAGCAATAGAAAGTATAACAGTAGATAATACATCAGTAACAAGTGATCAAACGATTACTAAAGGAAATATAATATGGAAAGTATATATGCCAGCTTCTACTACACTAGCAGCCTCTACAGGAACAACAACAATGGTAGTATCAGCAGAATTCCAAAATACTACTGATTTAACATCATATACATCTCAGGAGACCCAAACAATAACAGTAGGCATAAATGCCGTACAAAGTACTGGAAGTAATGCAATGGTTACAACACAACCAATACAAAAAGTATATGCAATTAATACCAATACAATTACTGAAGATTCATCAACACTTGCAAATATAGGAACAACATATAATAGTTGTGCAGCAACAGGAAAAAATGTATGTTTAAGATATACAATAGATAGAACTGATAACAATAAAGTGACAGGAAGCGAAGTGTGTTTTGTATATAACAGCACTGAATATTGTTTAACAGGAGCAGATAGTGAGGAAGCATATAGTACAAATAAAACAACATTGCTATCAGCATTTGGTAGTGGTTGTTCTGGCGATATAGCATTTAATTATGATAATGATGAAATAATAGAAGAAAGGTATAAAGATGATAAAATATATATTGTAAAAAATAAGATATTTTTAGCCTCACCTACTGAACCTGGACAACCTTCAACTGGACAAGTATTCTGTAGTTCTGGCAGTTGTAGTGCGAATGCTAATTCGCGTGGTTATGTGGGCGCTAACGATGACAGTTGGAATTGCCACGTCAATGATTATGGCGAGTCGAACTGCAACAACAGCGGCGGCAGTAACTAATTTTTGTCCTGCCCATCTAATATCTAAAATCCCTATCATTTTGCCTTTGGCAAAATGTAATGGAGCCGAACGGTAGTGTAGGCACTTGCACAGTTAAAAAATAACGCATTTTTGTGAAAATTTATAATTTAAAACTTTAGAATTTTTTCTAAAGTTTTTTGTTTATAAACTTGCTTATAAAAAGGAAATCATAAAAACCTTCAGTATATTAATAAATGAGGAGGTGATAATATGAAAAAGTATCCTTTTGTTAAGCAAAGAGGATTGAAAGATTGTGGTTCGGCATGTATTTTAATGATTTTAAAGTATTATGGTGGTTATATAAGTTTAGATAAATTAAGTGATATGCTTTGTACAAATAATAAAGGAACAACAGCTTATCACATGGTAGAAGTTTTAAGGTCATTAGGTTTTGATAGTGAAGGATATAAATATAAAGATCTTTCTTTAATAAAATGCCCGTGTATTGCCCTTATAAATATAGACTCCTACAACCATTATGTGGTGATATATGAGATTAATTTTAAAAAGAAAAGTCTTATTATAGGTGATCCTTCAAAAGGAATAACAAAAATGAATTTTGATGAATTTTTATCTATATTTAGTGGTATTGTTATTTCTATAACTTTAAAAAGAAAACTTATTAAGGAAAAGGAGGTTAGTGTTTTTAAATTTTTGTTTAAACTTATAAGGCCAAATATTAAATATTTAATTATTATTAGTTTACTTTCATTAATTATTTCTATTGCTTCTATTTTTTCTTCATTTTTTATTCAAGCAGTAATTATGAATATTCATAGTTTTTTTCTAACAAAAATAATTTTATTTTTTTCATTTTTACTTTTATTTATAATAGTTGCTGGTTATATTAGAAATTTAATAATAATTAAAATAAATCAAAATATCGACAGAAATCTTTCTATAAATACTTTTAGGCATATTATTTATCTTCCTTATTGTTACTGCAAAAATAGAACAACTGGGGAAATTTCTAGTTATTTTAGTGATTTGTTTTTGATTAAAAATGTTATTAATAATTTATCTATTACTATCTTTATTAACATTCCTTTAATAATTTTGTTAGCTGTATTTTTGTTTTTTGTTAGTTATCAATTTTTTGTTATTAATATGTTTACCATTAGTTTATACCTTATTTTGTATTTATGTTTTAAAAATAAAAATTATTATTTAACAGATTCACTTTTAAGAAAGAAAGCTTTTATTAATTCTTATATTGTGGAAAGTATTAAAGGTTATGAAACTATTAGAAACATAGGTATTATGGAAAGAAGAATTTTTGATTTTGAAAATGAGTATACAAAATATTTAGATATTAGTAAAAAATTCGATAAGATTAAAAATAATGAGTATTTTTTTAGAGAAATAATAAGTAATTTGAACATTGTATTAATTATATTTTATGGAATTATTAGTATAAGAAATGGTCTTCCTATAGAAATGTTTATAACTATATTTTTGCTTTCAAATTTATTTAATAGTTCTTTTAAAAGTATTTTGGAATTTGATTTTGAAATTAATGAGGTTAAAACCTCTATTGAACATATTAATGAACTTTTTATTAAGGAAAATGGAAAAGAAAATATATTAGTTAATGGTGATATATGTATTAAAAACTTAAATTATAGTTTTAATAAAGTAGATAGAGTTTTAAGTAATATTAATTTAAATATTAAAAAAGGCACTAAGTTAATGGTTAGTGGGCAAAGTGGTTCAGGTAAAAGTACTTTATTTAAAATTGTTAAAGGCTATTATAATAATTATGATGGTAATGTTTGTGTTGATGGAAAAGAAAGTAGTAATTATAATTTTAAAAATGTTATATATGTTTCATCTAGAGAAATATTATTTACGGGGCGAATTATTGATAATTTATTTAATTTTAAAAATAACGAAATATGTGAACTAGATGAATTTGTTGATAATTATAATGTGTTAATAGAAGAAGATGGATTTAATATTTCAGATGGTCAAAGACAAAGAATTGTTTTAGCTAGAGCGCTTACTAATTTTAATATTTTAATTATCGATGAAGGTTTAAGTCAGGTTGATATTAATATGGAAAGACGAATATTAAAAAAACTATTTAAAAAGTATAAGGATAAAACGATAATATATATTTCCCATAGACTTGATAATTTAGATTTATTTGATAGGTTTTTAAGGTTAGATAAGGGTAAGGTTGTTTTAGATGAAATGCGCAGTTAGAAAGGATTTTTATGAAATTAGATGAAAAAGAACTTATGAATTTATCTGGTGGTGGTTTTGGTTTAGCTACTTCTATAGGAGCAGCAATCGCTTTTTTAATTAGCATGATTGATGGTTTTTTAAATCCAGTGAGGTGTATTAATGATATTAGATAAAGAAAGCCTTTTAAAGATAAGTGGTGGGTATGTTTCAGCCACTTTAATAAATGCGATTGTTAAGGGTGTTACTATGCTTATGGAACTTGGAAAAAGTTTGGGTTCTACTATTAGAAGAGTGACATCTAATAAACCTTGCGGAATATAAGTGAGAAATTTCTCACTTTTTTTATTTTTTAAAAAAAATGCTTTAAAATAAGGGAAAATCATGTTATAATATGTTTAGCCGAGAAGGGAGGGATTTTTATGACCAAAGTAGTAGTTAGAAATGGTAATGTCGATGGTGCGCTTAGAACACTAAAAGTCGATAAAGATGGCTCCCGCAAAAAACTTAGAGAAAACATGGAAGGTTATTTGAAACCTGGCGTTAGACGTAGACTTAAAAAAGAGCAGGGTATTAGAAATACTAGAAAAAGAGCCCACAGAGAAAATAGAAATAGTTATTAAGACCATTATTGGTCTTTTTGAATAATGAAAGGGAGATACTATGAGAAATCAAATACTAGAAGATTTAAAAGCAGCTATGAAAGCTCAAGATAAGATGAAGCTTGCAGTTATAAGAATGGTTAAATCAGCTATGCAAATGGAAGAACTTAATAAAAAAAGAGAACTTACTGATGATGAAGTTATAGATGTTATTTCAAAACAAA
>CAZKKR010000010.1:0-34622 GCA_964553605.1 uncultured Muribaculaceae bacterium
GTATATAGTCCTTCAATTGTTGTATTTTTTATGTATTCATCAATAGTTTCCTTTGATTCACCTTTACCGATAAGATATCCTAATGAAAAATTTCGGCTTTTGCTTGATGTTGCAGTTAATAATAAATCCCCAAAGCCAGCATACGTTAAAACGGTATCCCCATCACTTCCCAAACCTTTTATAAGAGATTTTATGTCATGAAGGGATTCTGTTATAAACATGGCTTTTGTTGAATCAGAGGCATTCATACCAGAAATTATACCTGAAGCAATAGCTATAACATTTTTAATTGCTCCGCATATTTCAACACCAACGATGTCATTGGTTTTTCTAAGCTTAAATCTTTTATTTGATAAAGCTTTTGTGACAATATCAATAGTTTCCTTGTCTTGAGACGCTAGTGAAAGACCCACTGGAGCATTATTAGCTATGTCAACGGCAAATGAAGGACCGGAGATAACAGCTAATTTTTCAGTATTTAAGTTTTCTTTTAAAATATCATATACAAAACGGCAACTACCTTGTTCTATTCCTTTGGTTGCAATACATATTGGCTTATTCTCATAATGCTTCTTTAATTTTTTGGCGACGTCATTTAAATATGCTGTTGGAATAGCGATAATTATGAGGTCAGCTTTTTTTACTTCTTCCATGTTAGAAGTGAATTTTAATTCTTTTGGCAATTTGACATTAGGAAGTTTAGGACTTTCTCTATTTTCTGTCAAAAATTTCACATCTTTTTCAAACGGAGTCCATAAAGTTACGGAATGTCTATTTTCATTTAAAACGGTGGCGAGTGAGCATCCATATGCTCCTGCACCTAATACTATTACTTTCATTTAATCACCATATTAATTATATCACAAAATTTAACAAGGTTGCTTAAGTTAAAATCAAATGTTATAATTTTTATGATAGGCGGTGTTATATGGCGTCATTAATTATGCATGCGGCGGTGGCAAAAGAAGTAAATAAAAAGTTGTGTAGCGATGAAAAAAAATATATGTTAGGGGCATTATCTCCGGATCTTGCCAAAAGATTTGGGGTTTCGCGTAAGAAAAGTCATTTTGTTACTGATAAATTTGCTCCGAACATTGATCTGTTTTTACAAAAATATGGTGGAAATATTAATGATGATTTTGTTTTAGGATATTATATTCATTTACTTACCGATTATTATTGGGAAAAAAAGTTTATACCTAAAATTTTTAATGGTAAGATAGCTCGTTTCCGTAATGGCAAAAGAATGTACTGTACTTATAAAAGGTTTATGAGTTATATATATAAGGATTATGATAATTTAGATTTGTTTGTTAAGAACGAATATGATTTAAATTTTGGTGGCTTTAACCATGTTAAAATTAATCCTATAATTAAGGAAATCCCTCTTCAAGATATTTGCAACTTTGATTTTAATTGTTTAAAATATTTGGAGTATGATAAAAAGCAGGTATTTTTTATAGATAAGGATAAAGCTAATCAATTTATTGCCGATGCTACAAAATTTGTTTTAGAAAAATTAGAAGCTAAGTAAACTTAGTTTTTATTTTTTGAAAAAAGTCAAAAAAACCCTTGATTTTCATATAATTATTGTGTATAATTTTGTATGTGTGACGTGCTTAGATGTGTGAGGTTGTCGATACGCCAGGTTAAGTTGCAAACTATCATAACTTGTCTATCGGGTTTTTACACGGAGCAAGTCTATACTTAGATATAGGCGAAAGGAGGATACAATATGTCAAGTGCTAAAGTTCGAATCAAATTAAAATCTTTTGAACACAAAAATCTTGATGCTGCCTGCGCTAAAATTGTTGATACAGTTAAAAGAACTGGCGGAGAAGTTAGTGGGCCTGTGCCACTACCAACTGAAATTGAAAAAATCACAATTTTAAGAGCAGTTCACAAGTATAAGGATTCACGTGAACAATTCGAAAAAAGAACACATAAAAGACTTATTGATGTCAATAATCCAAGTAAGGAGACTATCGATGCTTTATCGCATCTAGATATTCCAAGTGGCGTTGATATTCAAATTAAACAAAATTAAAAATAGGAGGAAAAATTATGAAAGGAATCTTAGGTCGTAAAATCGGAATGACTCAAGTATTTAATCAAGATGGAAAACTTATTCCGGTAACTGTTGTTGAAGTTACACCTAATGTTGTAACACAAATTAAGACTAAAGAAAACGATGGTTATGAAGCAATTCAACTTGGTTTTGATACTAAAAGAGAAAAGCTTGCGACAAAAGCTTCAGCTGGTATTACTAGCAAAGCAAAAACTACACCTAAGCGCTTCTTTAAAGAAATCAGAGGTGTAAATGTTAACGACTATACTTTAGGTCAAGAAATTAAAGCTGACATTTTTGAAGTAGGAGAAGTTGTTGACGTAACTGGAACTTCTAAAGGTAAAGGGTTCCAAGGATCAATTAAAAAATATAATCAACATAGGGGGCCAATGGGACACGGTTCACATTATCATAGAGGACCTGGTTCACTTGGTACTATGAGACCAATGCGTGTGTTTAAAGGTAGAGGCTTACCAAGTCATATGGGAGTACTTACAGTAACTATTCAAAATCTAGAGATTGTTGCTGTTGACGTAGAAAACAATGTAATTTTAGTTAAAGGAAATATACCTGGACCTAAAAAATCATTAGTTGTTATTAAGAGTGCTGTTAAAAACCCTTCAAAAGTTAACAAAACGTCTGAACTTGTAAATTGGAATAAAGAAGAAGTAGTTCCAGAGGAAACTATTTCAGAAGTTCCAGCTGAAACAGAAGAAGTTAAAGAAACTACCGAAGAAGTGGCTCCAGAAGTTGCTGAAGAGACAAAAGCTGAAGAAACTCCAGAAGTAGAAGAAACTACAGAAACAGATGCAGAAGGTCAAAACTAGGAGGTAAATTATGAAAAAGAATCAAATAGTTAACCTTAAAGGCGAAAAAGTTAGCGACATTACTTTAAATGAAAATGTTTGGGGTATTACTCCAAATAACGCAGTACTTTATGATGCAATAACAACTGCTCAAAGTTCTCAAAGACAAGGTACAGCAAATACCAAAACACGTAGCGATGTAAGTGGTGGAGGAAGAAAACCATGGAGACAAAAAGGTACTGGTCATGCAAGACAAGGTAGTACAAGAGCTCCACATTGGTATCATGGTGGTGTAGTATTTGGACCACATCCACGTACTTATGGTAAAAAGATGAATAAAAAGGAAAGAGTTTTAGCTCTTAAATCAGCACTAAGTTATAAAGTTCAAGATAATGCTTTAATAGTTGTTGATGACTTAACTCTTAAAACAAATAAAACAAAAGATATGATTAAAGTTCTAAACGAATTAAAAGTTTCTAAAAACATTTTAATCGTTACTCATGAACTAACTGATAATTTAATTTTAGCTACAAGAAATATTCCAAAAGTAGATCTTCTTCAAAGCGATGAAATCAATACTTTGGATATTATAGCTGCTGATTATTTAGTTATTACTAAAGATGCAGTTAAAGATGTAGAGGAGGTGCTTTCTTAATGGATAGATATAGAGACATTATAAAAGCTCCAATTGTAACTGAAAAAAGTTCTGAGCTTGCTAGAGAACATAACACATTCGTGTTTAGTGTAGATCCTAGAGCAAATAAAACAGAAATAAAAGAAGCTATTGAAAAACTTTTCAATGTAGAAGTTTTAAATGTAAATACCTTAAATACATATCCTAAGAAAAGAAGAGTCGGAAGATATGTTGGTAGAGCAAATAAAGTTAAAAAAGCAATTGTTAAATTAAAAGAAGGAAGTTCAATCGAACTTAGTTAATATTAAGGGAGGAACAAGAAATGGCAATTAGATCATATAGACCAACGACTAATGGTAGACGTGGCATGACAACTTTAATAAATGATGAAGTCACTAAAACCACTCCAGAAAAATCATTAGTTGTAACAATAAAAAAATCTGGTGGTCGTAATAATCAAGGTAAAATCACAGTGAGACATCACGGTGGTGGAGTTAAGAGAAAATACAGAATCATCGATTTTAAAAGAAATAAGGATGGTATTGTTGGAACTGTTGCTTCAATTGAATACGATCCAAACAGAAGTGCTAACATTGCTTTAATAAATTATGCCGATGGAGAAAAAAGATATATTATTGCTCCAAACGGTTTAAAAGTTGGAATGAAAATAGAAAGTGGAGAAAAAGTAGATATCAAAGTTGGGAACAATTTACCACTTGCTAATATTCCAGAAGGTACTTTAGTTCACAATGTTGAATTAATGCCTGGTAAAGGTGGCCAAATGGCTAGAAGCGCTGGTTCAAGCGTACAAATTCTTGGTAGAGAAGATAATTATACATTACTTCGTTTAACAAGCGGTGAAGTAAGAAAAGTATTAAGCGTTTGCAGAGCTACAATTGGTGAAGTTGGAAATGCTGATTATGAGCTTGTTAATTTAGGAAAAGCTGGTAGAAAAAGACATATGGGAATTAGACCTACAGTTCGTGGATCTGTTATGAACCCTAATGATCACCCACACGGTGGTGGTGAAGGTAGAGCTCCAGTTGGTAGAAAAGGGCCTGTTACTCCTTGGGGTAAACCTGCTCTTGGATACAAAACTCGTAATAAGAAAAAGGCTTCAAACAAGTTAATTGTTCGCCGAGGAAAATAAGGAAAGGATGATTTATAAATGGCTAGAAGTTTAAAAAAAGGACCTTTTGTTGACGCAAGTTTAATGAAAAAGGTTAAAGAGATGAACGAATCTGATAAAAAAGAAGTAATTAAAACTTGGTCTCGCCGTTCTACAATTTATCCTGAATTTGTTGGACACACATTTGCTGTTCATAATGGTAAAGAATTTATTCCTGTTTATGTAACAGAAGATATGGTTGGTCATAAATTAGGAGAATTTTCTTTGACACGTAAATTTGGTGGTCACGGCGACGATAAAAAGAAAAAATAAGCTGAAAGGAATGATATAAATGGAAGCTAAAGCAATTGCAAAAGGCGTTAGAATTGCTCCAAGAAAAGCTCGCCTAGTTATCGACCTTATACGTTCTAAAGATGTAGTAGAGGCAGATACGATTTTAGCAAACATAAATAAAGAAGCTTCAAGATTAATTCGTAAAGTTTTAACTTCTGCAGTAGCAAATGCGGAAAATAATTTAGAACTTAAAAAAGAAAATCTTTATGTTAAAGAAGCTTATATAAATGAAGGCAGAACTCTTAAAAGAGGTCGTGCTGGGGCTAAAGGTAGTCCAAAACCAATATTAAAAAGATCAAGCCACATTACAGTGGTTGTAGGTGAAAAATAAAGTAAAGGAGGGTAATACTAATGGGTCAAAAGGTTAGTCCAGTTGGACTTAGAATTGGAATTAATAAAACCTGGGAATCTAAATGGTATGCAGGTAATAAAGATTTTGCTAAATTCTTAGGTAATGATTATAAAATTCGTAAATTCTTAGAAAAGAAATTATCTGGAGCCGCTGTTTCTAATATTGAAATTGAAAGAAATGGCGAGAAGACCGAAGTTATTATCAATACTGCTAAACCTGGTGTTGTTATCGGGCACGGTGGTGATGAAATAGAAAAATTAAGAAAAGAACTTGCAAAATTAACTAAAGAAGAAATTCATATTTCTATTAAAGAAATTAAAAACCCTAGTTTAGTTGCAGCTTTAGTTGCTGAAACTATTGCTCATCAAATAGAAGGGCGTGCTTCTTATAAAGTAGCCCAAAAGAAAGCAATTAGAAATACTATGAAAGCTGGTGCTAAGGGTATTAAAACTGAAGTTTCAGGTCGTTTAAATGGTAACGAAATTGCTAGAAGTGAACATTACACTGAAGGTAAAGTGCCACGTCATACTTTAAGAGCTGATATCGATTATGCTCATAAAGAAGCAGATACTATATATGGTAAAATCGGTGTTAAAGTATGGATATATAAAGGAGAAATCCTACCTGAAAAAGATGGTAAGGAGGGCAAAAAAGATGGCAGTCATTCCAAAAAGAACTAAATATCGTAGACCTCACCGTCTAAAATATACAGGAAGAAGTAAAGGAAATAGAACCTTATCATTTGGTGAATTTGGTCTTCAAGCACAAGAAGGTGCTTGGATAAGCCAACAACAAATAGAAGCTGCCCGTGTAGCTATGACTCGTTATATGAAACGTGGAGGAAAAATATGGATAAATATTTTCCCACACTTATCATTAACAGCTAAAGGTATTGGTGTTCGTCAAGGTAAAGGTAAAGGATCACCTGAAAAATGGGTTGCTGTTGTTAAAGAAGGAAAAATCATGTTTGAAGTTGCCGGTGTAAGTGAAGAAGTTGCTAGAGAAGCATTAAGACTAGCTATGCATAAACTTCCAATAAAATGTAAATTTGTAAAGAAAGAGAGTGGTGAGGCGTAATGAAAATTAATGAACTTCGTGAACTTAGTGATGAAGAATTAAAAAATAAAATTTCTGAGTGCAAAGCTGAATTATTTAATTTGCGTTTTAGCCAAGCTACTGGTAGTCTTGAAAAACCAGCTAGAATAAATGAACTTAGAAAGGCTGTTGCACGTATGAAGACAATTCTTCGTGAACGTGAATTACAAGGCTAGGAGGTAAATAGATGGAAAATATTAAACAAGAATTAGTTGGAAAAGTAGTTAGTGATAAAACTGATAAAACTATTACAGTTTTAGTTGAAACTTACAGAATGGATAAAAAATACGGCAAGAGAGTTAAATACTCTAAAAAATATGCTGCACATGATGAAAATAATGAGGCTAAAGTTGGCGATACAGTAAGAATCGCTGAGACTAGACCACTATCTAAAACTAAGCATTATCGTTTGGTTAAAGTAGTTGAGAAAGCAGTTATTTTATAACTTTTAGAAGGAGGAATTATATATGATTCAACAAGAAAGCCGTTTAAAAGTAGCTGACAATTCTGGTGCTCGTGAGCTTCTAGTTATTAGAGTATTAGGTGGCAGCAAAGTAAAAACTGGCAATATTGGAGATATCGTTGTAGGAACTGTTAAAAAAGCAATGCCTAACGGAACTGTTCGTGCAGGGCAAGTTGTTAAAGCAGTTGTTGTAAGAACTAAATTTGGTCTTAGAAGAGAAGATGGATCTTATATAAAATTTGATGAAAATGCTTGCGTTATTATCAAGGATGATAAAAGTCCAATCGGAACTCGTGTATTTGGACCAGTAGCTCGTGAACTTCGTGAAAAAGATTTCATGAAAATTGTGTCACTTGCTAAGGAAGTTTTATAAATCGTTTGGAGGAATAATATGAAAATTAAACAAGGAGATAAAGTTGTCGTAATTGCTGGTAAAGATAAAGGCAAAGAAGGCAAAGTTTTAAAAACATTCGCATCTTCTTCAAAAGTTATCGTTGAAGGCGTTAATATTGTTAAAAAACATATTAAACCAAACGGTGGAGAAGATGGAAGAATAGCTGAAGTAGAAGCTCCTTTACATGTTTCAAATGTTATGCTTTATGATGATAAAGCTAAAAAAGGAACTAGAGTAGGCTATGAAGTAAAAGATGGCAAAAAAATAAGAGTGTCAAAAAAATCAGATAAGAAATTTAACTAGACTTGAAAGGAGGGCATTTATGAACCGCCTAGAAAAAGAGTATAAAGAGAAAATCGTACCAAGTTTATGTGAAAAATATAATTATAAAAGTCGTATGGCTGCGCCTAAACTTGAAAAAATAGTTATTAATATGGGTGTTGGTGATGCAACAACTAATAGTAAATTAATTGATGCTGCAGTAGAGGATTTAAAAGCTATTACTGGTCAACAACCAATTATCACTAAAGCTAAAAAAGCCGTAGCTGGATTTAAAGTTAGAGAAGGTCAAGCTATTGGTTGTAAAGCTACCCTTAGAGGGGATAATATGTATAACTTTTTAGACAAGTTAATTAGTATTACGCTTCCACGTGTAAGAGACTTTAGAGGTATTAGTCCAAAATCATTTGATGGTAGAGGAAATTACACTTTAGGTCTTACTGAACAACTAATCTTTTCAGAAATAGATTACGATAAAGTTGTTAAAGTTCGTGGAATGGATATTGTATTTGTTACCACAGCAAAAACTAACGAAGAAGCTTTAGACTTACTTAAAGGTTTCGGTATGCCGTTTAAAAAATAATATATTTAGGAGGAATTTATGGCAAGAAAAAGTATGATTGTTAAAGCTAATCGTAAACCAAAATATAAAGTACGTGAATATACACGTTGTCAAATTTGTGGCAGACCACATTCAGTACTTAAAAAATATGGAATATGCCGTATTTGTTTTAGAGAATTAGCTTACAAAGGACAAATACCTGGATTTACAAAATCAAGTTGGTAAGAAGGGAGGATTATATATGGTAGTATCAGATCCAATTGCTGATATGCTTACGAGAATCCGTAATGCAAATCAATTAAGATATCAAGAAGTTGAAATGCCAACTTCAAAGATGAAAGAAGAAATTGCTAGAATTTTAAAAGAAGAGGGTTTTATTTCTGAATATAAAATTGTAGAAGAAAAACCACAAAATAAATTAGTATTATCTTTAAAATATGATAATAAAACACGTGTTATTACTGGTCTTAAGAAAATTTCTAAACCAGGTTTACGTGTATATGCTAAAGCAACTGAAATACCTAGTGTACTTAACGGTTTAGGTATTGCTATCGTTTCAACATCAGAAGGTGTTATGACTGGTAGAGATGCTAAGAAAAAATCATTAGGTGGAGAAGTTTTAGCTTATATTTGGTAGAAAGGAAAGATATTAATGAGTCGTATAGGAAACAGAGTACTAACTGTGCCTGCTGGCGTTACAGTAGAAACTAATGGTAATATTGTTACAGTTAAGGGTCCTAAGGGTGAACTTTCTACTGAAATAAATAAAAATATTACTGTTAACGTGGAGGGTACTGAACTTACTACTACTAGAAAAAGTGATGAGTTTAAGAGTTTTCACGGAACTGCTAATGCTAACATTAGTAATATGATTACTGGTGTAACTAAAGGTTTTGAAAAAAGATTAGAAACTGTTGGTGTTGGTTACCGTTTTGATGTACAAGGAAAGAAAATTAAGGTTACTGCTGGTTATTCTCATCCTGTTATGGTTGATATTCCAGAAGGTTTAACTGCAGAAGCCCCAAGTAATACAGAACTTGTTATTAAAGGTGCTGACAAACAATTAGTTGGCGAATTTGCTGCTAATATTAGAAAAATTAGAAAACCTGAACCTTATAAAGGTAAAGGAATTCGTTACCAAGACGAACATATTATTCGTAAAGTTGGTAAGAAAGCTGCTTAATAGAAAGGAAGAAGGATATGATTAAGAAAGTAGATCGTAATGAAGTGCGTAAAGCTAGACATACAAGAGTTAGAAATAAAATGTCTGGAACTAAAGATATTCCAAGACTTAATGTATTTAGATCTAATAGTAATATTTTCGCACAGATAATCGATGATACTAAAGGCGAAACTTTAGTAAGTGCTTCTTCAATTGATAAAGAATTAAAACTAGAGAATGGTGGAAATGTAGAAGCAGCTATTAAAGTTGGTAAATTAATTGCTGAAAGAGCAAAAAAAGCAAAAATCAAAAATGTAGTATTCGATAGAGGTGGATACTTATATCATGGTCGTGTTAAAGCTTTAGCTGAAGCAGCACGCGAAAATGGATTAAATTTCTAGAGGAGGGAAAATAGTGGAAAAACAAAGAAGAGAAGCCCGTCCAAAAATATTTGACGAAGAAGTTATCAGTATCGGCCGTGTAACTAAAGTAACTAAAGGTGGACGTCAATTACGTTTTGCAGCAACAGCTGTTGTTGGTGACCGTAAGGGTCGTGTTGGTATAGGTTCAGGAAAAGCTGCTGAAGTACCAACCGCTATTAAAAAAGCAGTTGCGGCAGCTACTAAAAATGTTACAAGAGTTGCTATTGTCGATGGAAATACAATCCCACATGAAGCTATTGGAACAAGAGGAGCTAGTAAAGTATTATTAAGACCAGCTGTAAAAGGTACTGGAGTTAAGGCAGGTGGACCTGTTAGAACTGTACTAGAACTTGCTGGAGTTAAAGATATTTTATCTAAATCTTTAGGTTCAAGCACTAAAATTAATATGGCTTATGCCACACTAGATGCACTTAAACAACAAAAAACTGCGGAGCAAGTTGCTAAATTACGTGGTAAAAAAGTGGAGGAATTATAATGAAGTTACATACTATTACACCAGCAGAAGGTGCTATTAAAAATCGTAAAAGAGTTGGTAGAGGACCTGGAAGCGGAACTGGAAAAACAGCTGGCCGTGGTGAAAATGGTCAAAACTCTAGAAGCGGCGGCGGCGTAAGAGTAGGCTTCGAAGGTGGTCAAACTCCTTTATTTAGAAGACTTCCTAAAAGAGGTTTCTCTAACGCTAGATTTAAAAAAGTGTATGTGGTTATTAATTTAGATGATTTAAATAGATTTGATGATGGTGCTGAAGTAAATCCTACAATTTTAAAAGAAATGGGATTAGTTAAAAAAGCTACAGATGGGATTAAAGTACTAGGTAATGGTACATTAAAGAAAAAATTAAATGTTAAGGCAAATAAATTCTCTGTTTCTGCCAAAAAGCAAATTGAAGATTTAGGTGGAAAAGCTGAGGTGATTTAGCCTATGAAAAAAATAAAGCAATTTTTTAGTTCTTCAAACAAAGAGCTTAGAAAAAAACTATTATTTACATTTTTCTGTTTGTTTGTATTTAAATTAGGTACAGCAATAGTTGTGCCAGGAGTTAATTCTAATTTAAATATGGGATTTTTGGAGCTACTTAATATTATGGGTGGTGGCGCTATGCAAAACTTTTCTATTTTTGCACTTGGCGTTATGCCTTATATTACAGCTTCAATCGTTATGCAACTTTTGCAAATGGATATAATTCCTTATTTTTCAGACTTAGCTAAGCAAGGTCAAACAGGTAGAAATAAATTGAACCAAATTACTAGAGTTCTTGGTATAGTTTTAGCTTTTGTTCAAGGCTATATGTTCTCATTTGCGTTTATTCCAGGCGGAACTGTATCTGATTATATGGAAGTTTCTTTGGTATTAACAGCAGGTACATGTTTACTACTTTGGATCGGTGATGAGATTACTAAGAAAGGTTTAGGAAATGGTACTTCAATGATAATTATGGCTGGTATTTTAGCAACTACTCCACATATGTTCACGGTAGCGTGGTCAAGTTTAGTTGGAGGAGCATCTAATACAGCTATAGGCGCACTATTATTTGCGTTATTTGTGATTGTTTATTTAATTGTTGTTCTTGGCGTTTTATTTGTAGAACTTGCGGCAAGAAGAATACCTATTCAATATGCGAATAAAACAAATAATGTGTTTGGAAGTAAAAAAACTTATATTCCATTTAAGTTAAATTCAGCAGGAGTTGTGCCAGTAATATTTGCATCTGCACTTATTTCGGTTCCAGCTTTAATTGCTCAATTTTCTAAAAATGAGGGTATGATGAAATTTGTTCAGAAGTGGCTTAGCTTATCTTCTGGAACAGGATTTGCCTTATTTGTAATATTTATCTTGGCATTTTCTTACTTTTATACATTTATTGTTATTAAACCAAAGGAAATGGCTGAAGATTTACAAAAATCAGGCGGATATATTCCAGGAATTAGACCTGGGGATGAAACTATAAAATATGTTAATAAAGTGTTAATAAGATTAACTGTTGTGGGATCACTTGCCTTAGCGTTAGTTGCAGGATTACCTTACGTACTTAGTATGGTAACTAGTTTACCAACTACAGTATCTATTGGTGGAACTGGACTTATAATCGTTATTGGGGTTATCCTAGATACTTATAAACAAATTGAAAGTAGTTTAATCAGTCAAAATTATAAGAGGAGATGATATAAATGAATATTACTTTTATCGCTCCTCCAGCGGCTGGTAAAGGGGCACTTTCAAATATGATTTACGAAAAGTATGGTTTTCCTCATATTTCAATAGGTGGGCTTTTACGTAATGTAGAGGATCCTGAAATAAAAAAAGAGCTTGAGGAAGGTGCTTTTGTAGATAATAAAATCGTGGCAAAGCTTTTATTTGATAGAGTTAGTAAAGATGACTGCGAAAAAGGATTTATTTTAGATGGTTTTCCTCGTAATGAATCACAGATTGATATATATAATAATCTTTGTCATGAAAATAATTTAAAAAATATTATTATAGTTGTGGATATACCTAAAGAAGTAGGCGAAGCGCGTATTACTGGAAGAAGAGTATGTCCAAATTGTTCAAGTGTTTATAATGTTAATATTCCTGGAAGTATACCAAAAATTCAAAATATATGCGATGATTGTGGTCATGAGCTTGAACAAAGGTCTGATGATAATTTGGAAACTTATGATCATAGATTTGAAGTTTATGAAAATGAAACAGCTCCTATATTAAAACATTTTGAAGGAAAAAGTAATTTATATCATGTAGATGGTACTAGATCAGTTGATGAAGTTTTTAATGCAATTGATGAAATTATAAAGGAAAATTTATGATTAGTATAAAAAGTAAAGAAGAAATAGAAAAACTTAGAATTGCCGGTGAAATAACTGGCAGCACACATAATCATTTAAAGAAATTTATAAAACCTGGTATCACCACTAAAGAACTTGATAGGATTGCTGAAGAGTATATTTTAAGTAGAGGAGCAACACCATCTTTTAAAGGTTATGATGGTTTTCCTAGTACAATTTGTGCATCAGTAAATAATGAGGTTGTTCATGGTATTCCTGATAATAGAAAGCTTAATGAAGGAGATATTATTTCTCTTGATATTGGTGCTTGCTATGAAGGATATCATGGTGATTCAGCTTGGACTTATCCAGTTGGAGAAATAAATGACGATAAAAAATATTTACTTACACATACTGAAAAAGCTTTATTTAAAGGTTTAGATGCTATTCATGACGGCTGTCATGTTGGCGATATCGGTTATGCTGTGGAAAAATATGCTAAAGAACATAACCTTGGAGTAGTTAGAGAACTTGTTGGTCATGGTGTGGGAACTGATGTTCATGAAGAACCTGATGTTCCAAATTATGGAGCTAGAGGGCTTGGGCCAGTTTTAAAAGAAGGAATGGTTATTGCAGTTGAGCCTATGCTTAATTTAGGCACTAGAAAAGTTTATATGTTAGAAAACGGATGGACTATTATAACTGCCGATGATAAACCATCTGCTCATTTTGAACACACAATTCTCGTTACAAAAGATGGATATGAGATATTAACAAGGAGGTGATAATATGGCTAAAGAAGCAGTCATTGAACTTGAAGGATTAGTAGAAGAGATTTTGCCAGGCGGCGGATTTAAAGTAAAACTAGAAAATAATCAAGTTATTAAAGCCCACATTTCTGGTAAAATGCGTATGAATCGCATTCGTATTTTACTAGGCGACAAAGTAAAAGTAGAATTATCACCTTATGATTTAACATGTGGGCGAATAACCTATAGAGTAACAAGGTAGGAGGAATATATATGAAAGTTAGACCATCAGTAAAAAAAATATGTGATAAATGTAAAATTATCAAACGTAATGGAAAAACAATGGTAATTTGTGCAAATCCTAAGCACAAACAAAGACAAGGTTAAGGAGGTTTATATGGCACGTATTAAAGGTGTAGACGTACCTAATAATAAGAGAGCTGAAGTTGCTTTAACTTATATTTATGGTATTGGAAGAAGTTTGTCTAATAAAATCTTAGCTGATGCTAAAATAGATAAGAATAAAAAAGCTGGAAGTTTAGATAATGATGAACTAGCTAGAATTCGTGACGAAGTTAATAAATATTTAACTGAAGGTGATTTAAGACGTGAAGTTAATATGAATATTAAAACTAAGATGGAAATTAATTCTTATCAAGGAACTCGTCATAAAAAAGGATTACCAGTACATGGTCAAAGTACTCGTAGTAATGCAAGAACTCGTAAAGGTAAAGCTAAAACAATAGCTAACAAGAAAAAATAATTAAAGGAGGATATTATGGCTTATAAAGCAAGAAAACGTAAAGTTAAAAAGAATGTCCCAGAGGGTAAAGCTTTTGTTCATTCAACCTTTAATAATACTATCGTAACTCTTACTGATAAAGACGGTAATGCGATTAGTTGGGCCTCTGCTGGTACACTTGGATTTAAAGGTAGTAAAAAATCTACTCCATTTGCTGCTGGTATGGCTGCTGAAGCTGCAGGAAAAGCTGCTGCTGAAATGGGAATGAAAAAAGTTGAGGTATTTGCTAAAGGTCTAGGTTCAGGACGTGAGACTGCAATTCGTTCACTTCAAACTGCAGGATTAGAAATCGTTTCAATTTCTGATGTGACACCTATGCCACATAATGGATGTCGTCCACCTAAAAGACCTCGTGGATAAGAAAGGAGCCCTTTATGAACTTTGAAAAACCAGATTATAAAATAACAGAATATGTTGAAAATAATTTTTATGGAAAATTTGAATTAGAACCTTTAGAAAGAGGATTTGGTCTTACTTTATCAAATGCTCTTAGAAGAGTAATGTTATCTTCAATGCCTGGTTCAGCAATTGTTGCTGTTAAAATAGATGGAGTTATGCATGAATTCCAAACTATTGAAGGTGTTATTGAAGATGTAACAGCTATTATTCTTAATTTAAAAGGTGTCGTTATTAGAAATCATTCTGATGAAGTTAAAACAGCTCATTTATCAGTTAAAGGTGAAAGAGAAGTTACAGCTGCTGACATAGTATGTGATGCGGATATTGAAATTATTAATAAAGATCAAGTTATCGCAACACTTGCTAAAGGTGGTAAAATTGATATGGAATTTATTATTGCTAACGGTAGAGGATCTTCACTTTCTTCTGAAAATAAGAAATATATTGAAGATGCTAGTTTAGGATATATTCCAATTGATGCTAATTATTCACCAATTGAACTTGTAGTTCCATCAGTTGAGAAGACTCGTGTTGGACAAGATGCTTCATATGATAAATTAATTATGGAAGTTCAAACTAATGGTTCAATTAGACCAGAAGAAGCAATGGCCCTAGGAGCTAAAATACTTATTGAACATTTAAATATAGTTACTAATTTATCTGAAATAGCTGATGCTACAGGTATTATGAATGCTAAACAAGAGGATAGTAAACTTAAGAAATTAGAAACTTCAATTGATGATTTAGATTTCTCAGTAAGAGCTTATAACTGTTTAAAAAGAGCAAATATCAATACACTTGGTGATTTAACACAAAAATCAGAACTTGAAATGATGAAAATACGTAATTTAGGTAAAAAATCTTTAAAAGAAGTTATTGATAAAATTAAAGATTTAGGTCTTAAATTCCGTGATGAAGATTAATAGTTAGGAGGAATAATAATGGCTTATAGAAAATTAGGTCGTGACAATAAACATAGAAGAGCAATGCTTGCCAATCTAACTAAAGATGTCATAAATAATGAAAGTATTAAAACTACTGAAACTAGAGCAAAAGAAGTGCGTAAGTTTGTCGACAAAATGATTACTTATGGAAAAGATGGTTCAGTAGGTGCTAGAAGAAGAGCTTTAGCTTTCTTACATAACGATAAAAAAACAGTTGATAAAGTATTTAGTGATTTAGCTGTTCGTTATGCAAAAAGAGAAGGCGGTTATACTAGAATTTTAAAACTAGATGAACGCAGGGGCGATGATGCTTTAGTTGTTATTTTAGAATTAGTTGAAGGAGATGCTAAGTAAGCATCTTTTTTTGTTTTAATTTGCTTCTGTTACCAAGACATCTCTTTTTTTTTGCTGGGGAATGTGCTACAATTTAGATAATAATAATGATAATCACGAGGTGTTTATATGAGAAGACTTAGACGAAATAGATTTGGAAGACAAAATAAAATTTTACTAGGAGCTACCCTAGGATTATTTTCAATACTTACAATTGGGTATGCCGCTTTTCAAACCAATATAACTTTAACAGCAAAAGGTAATGCCAAACCATCTGCTACATATACAGTAAGCCAGTTAAAGGGTTTAGTTACTGATGTTGGTGACGGTTTATATACCGACCCTGATGAGCAAGGGAGATATGTATATAAAGGGGCAAGTCCAGCTAATTATCTAACCCTAAATGGCGAAACATGGAGAATAATGAGCATAGAACCAGATAATACAATTAAAATAATAAGAGAAGATTCTATTGGAAATATTCCATTTGACCCAGGAACAACAAATACTATATCTGGAATAACTACAAATGGTTCGAATGATGGAACAAGGTATTCTGAAACTAGCACTGATTTTTGTTATACTTCAGAAGCTAGCAACAGCGGCTGTAAAGTATGGGGAAGTAAGGACACAATGAGAGATTCTAATGGTACTCTCCTTAAAGATACAGCAGGCGGAGCAAAAATGGCAAGACAAATAAATGGTACGACGTATAATCTTCCAAATGATGAAGCGTATTTAAATGTATATTTAAATGGAGGAACATATGCGGGAGTAACTGTCACTGGATGGTATCAAACTTGGTCAAGCAATTTAGATAGTACAATTGAAAGCTATATAGAAGATAGTCATACATATAATGTGGGACTTATTTCAAATACCAGTGGCCAACTAACAGCTACTGATATAACCCAAGAAAAAGCTTATACATGGAAAGGCAGAGTGGGTCTTATAACAGCATCAGAGTATGTAAGAGCAAGTACCAACACAGCATGTACGGGAGTTTATACTTATAGAAACACTTCTGCTTGTTATAATAATGGATCTACCCACAATTATTTAAGGAAAGCCACAGGACAATATTGGACGCTTTCACCAAGATCATATACAGATTATTATTTTGTGTATGATGCCTCAAACACTAATATTTCTTATATTGCTTCTGGCAATGAATTTTGTGTCCGTCCAGTTCTCCATCTATCTTCTAATACTATATTAAAAGGTGAAGGAACGAGTGGCAAAAAATTTCAAATAGTAAACACCTCGCCTAATCCAGATAGTGGTGGAAGCTCGCAAGGCTCTGGTGGAGGTGGAAGTTCATCTAACGCGATATATGCTATTAATACGAGTACAATCATTAAAAATTCATCAACACTTCAAGATATAGGAACAACATATAATAGTTGTGCAGCAACTGGTAAAGCGTCATGTTTAAAATATACTATAGAAAATGATATAGTAACAGACGCAAAGGCATGCTTTATAAAAGGTGGAACAGAATATTGTTTAACTGGATGGAATAATGAATTATCTTTGGAAACTAAACCAATATATGATGCCAATGTTTTAACTTTACAAGCAGCATTTACTGAAGCAAATGCTTGTACTGATAATGGCTCTTACTATTCTTGTAGCGCCTCTGGTGTTACTGCTATCGCTTATGATACTGGCCGTGTGAGCGCTAACGATGGCTCTTTTGATTGCCGTGTCCGTGAGTTTAACGATGCGTATTGTTATGGGTGATAATGTCCTAGTAGCTTAGCCTCACGCATCTTAATATCTAGAATCCTTATCATTTTGCTTATGTTAAAATGTAATGGAGCCGAAAGAGGAAGACGAATGTAGGCATTAAAAAATTGCTATAAATTGTAAAATAAAGAGTTATAAATATTTTAAGGTTAAAAAGTCATAATTTTGACTATCAACTTTTGAGTGGGTTGTCTAGAAATTTATAAGATGTTTTATACATCTTTTTTCTTTATATAATTTACTTTTATTCATTCATAATATATAATGATTATGGGGTAAGGTGATTTTTATGAAAGCTTTAATTACAGGTGCGAGTAGTGGACTTGGTGCTGATATGGCAAAAGTTTTAGTAGAAGAAGGTTATGAAGTGATATTAGTCGCTAGAAGAAAAGGAAAATTAGAAAAACTAGCTAAAGAACTTGGTGATAATGCTAAAATAATTGTTAAAGATATTTCTAGTACTTATAACTGTGTAGAACTTTATAATGAAGTTAAGAAAGAAGATATTGATATTTTAATTAATAATGCTGGTTTTGGATTGTGCGGATTTTTTAATGAAACTAATTTAGATAAAGAACTTGATATGATTGATTTAAATATTAAGTCGCTGCACACTTTAACTAAGTTATTTTTAAAAGATTTTGTAAAAAAAGACCAAGGTTATATTTTAAATGTCGGTAGTAGTGCAGGGTTTATGCCTGGGCCTTTAATGACTACTTATTATTCTACTAAAAACTATGTTGTTAGCTTTACATCAGCTTTATATGAGGAACTTAGAAGACTGGGTAGTAATGTGTCTATTAGCTGTCTATGTCCTGGGCCTGTGGACACTGAATTTAATAAAGTGGCTAGAGTTAAATTCACAGTTAAGGCTATGGAAAGTAATAAAGTCGCAAGATATGCCATTAAAAAAATGTTTGATGAAAAATTAATAATAGTTCCTGGTTTTGGAATGAAAGCGGCTTTGTTTTTTAGTAAGTTTATGCCTAGAAAAAGTTTACTTAAAATGACTTATAAGATTCAAGAAAAGAAGACAAAATAAATATAATATTTTGAGGTGTTTATGAAAAAGATATTAGATTATGAAGAGATGAATGAATTATTATCTTCTTTGGATAGTAATATAATAGAAAAATGTGAACCAATTGGTTATAGTAATTTTGGCTATCCAATTGATCATTATAAATATGGTCATGGCGATAATCATGTTATTATTACGGCGGGTACACATGGGGCCGAATTAATTACTAATGTTTTTATCGTTAGATTTATGGAAAAATTATCTAATAAAGAAGTAGCAATAGATTCTAGTGTTTATACAATTCACTTTATTCCTTTTGTAAATCCTGAAGGAACTAAAATTGTGACTACAGCAATAAGAAGTTTAATTCCTAAAGATGTTTCAGAGGATCAAGAACAAACTTATTGTTTAGCTTACTACAGGAATGCTTGTATTGAGGGCGAATACGCCACTAAATATGATGATAAAGATATTAAATTAGGACAATGGATGTTTAGATATGCCGATCCTCTTTCAATAGGTGGCGATTTAGGAAAAAGTGTTTTAGATATAATTAATAAGTATAATTTACCTAAAGGCGTGATGATAAATTGGTCTAGCAATGGTAGAGGGATAGATTTAAATAGTAATATCGAAGTAGGCGAATTTGTGGATAGAGTTTCTAATGGTGAAGAAATATATGATACTCTGCACTTGAATAACTTAAGACGTGATTTACCTGGACCTAAAGGAAGACCATTTTATGAAAAAAAGGGTGATATTGAGCCAGAAAACGAAGCTTTATTTAAGTTTTATAATGAAATTAATGATAAATATAATTTAATAGGGTCTTTTATTTACCATAGCTGTGGTAATTTAGTTTATTATTTAGGTGATGAAAATAAGAAAAATCCTTGGAATGAGAACTATGGTAAAAAGGAAATAGAAAATAATTTATATATAGCTTCAAAATATGCAGAATTTTCTAATTATAAAGCCGATGGCACTGAGCCATATACAACTATGGATACTAAACTAAAGACATTTTTCCCAGTAACATTATTAATTGAACTTGGTGGAGTTAGAGCTACACCACTTTCACAGTTTATGGATTTAGATATACCGGGAAGTGGCGAAGGGTTTAAAAATGTTTATTCTAAAATAATCAGTGATAATACCGAAGCTATAATTAAAACATTACCTTATATGCTGGAAAATAACAAAACATCTTAAATAAGGTGTTTTTTTCTTGTAAAAATTTATTTATTTTATTATAATAATAAATCAAGGTGTGATTATATGAAAGCAGTTGATATTGAAAATTTAAATTTTGGTTATAATGATGCTTTAGTATTTAATGATTTAAGTTTAAGTGTTGAAGAAAAATCTATTACTACTATTTTAGGTAGAGGATCTATAGGTAAAAGTACTTTATTTAAGTTATTAAGCGGACAGTTAAAGTATGAGGGAACTATTTTAATTTTAAACAAGTCTATTAAATACAATTTAGAAAAAGGTTATTTGGGTTTTTTATCAACTGACTTATATAGTTTTAAAAAAAGAAAGGTTAGTTCTGAATTATTATATAATTTAGAAAATAAAGGGGTTGTAGAGACTAAAAGAGAGTCTGAAATGAAAAGAATTTCTAAAAAATTAGGTATTCAAGACATATTAGATTTAAATATTAGAGACCTTAATATTAAAGAAAAAATACTATTAATGTGTGCGGTTCAAATAATTAACAAGCCGAAGGTTATTATTTTAGACAATATTTTAAGTTATTTAGATAATGAAAAGATGGTAGTGTGGAAAGAACTTATAAGATTAAATAAGAAAGGAACAACTATAATTAATATTACAAATGATCCAGAGGAAAGTGTCTTTGGTAAAGATATTGTTGTTTTAAGTGAAGAAGTTTTATACTTTAAAACTAAAGATATTTTAGAGGAAGATTTTTTGAGTAATGATTTGGATTCTCCTTTTATAATTTCTCTTTCTACTAAATTGAAATTTTATGATTTAATTTCAAAAAATTATTTAGATATAGATAAGTTGGTTGATGATTTATGGCAATAGTTTTTGATGATGTTACTTATTATGATGTTCATGATGTTACTTTTAGTATTGAGGACGGGAAAATAACAGGGATTGCTGGGAGTAGTAATTCTGGCAAAAGCACAATAATTGATTTAATAAGTGGATTAGTATATCCAGAAGATGATTCAATAATATATGATGGTGTTAGTACGGATAATATTGGAGTATTATATCAAGATATTGATGATCAGTTTTTTTATGATGTTATTATTAAAGATTTCTATTTACTTTTAAAAAGGCATCATATTAAAAATGCCGAAAAGAAAATGACAGATTCTTTAAAAATGGTAGGATTAGATAGCAGTTATTTATATAAATCACCTTATGAGATTAGTTTAAGTGAACAAAAGAAAGTTTCTTTGGCTTTGGTGCTTTCTTTTAATCCTAAGATAATTGTTTTAGATGAACCTTTTTTAGGTCTTGACTATAAAGATAAGATGCGATTTATAAATCTAATTAGGATGATGAAGATAAGGTATGGAAAAACTGTTGTTGTTGCCAGTAGGGATACAAATATAATTCATAGTTTGGCTGATAACGTAGTTTTAATAAATGGGGGAACAGTTATTGGGTTAGGTGATAAATATCAAATTTTGACTAATGAAAAACTTTTGAATAATTGTAATTTATCTATACCAAACATCATAAAATTTTCTAATTTGGTAAAAGATAAAAAAGGTGTTAATATTGGTTATAGAGATGACATAAATGATTTAGCTAAAGATATATATCGAAATTTAAGGTAATTTGTGTTACAATATAGCTAATGGAAGGAGATTTATTATGAGATATTTAATGACGTTTGCTTATGATGGATCTAGATATAAGGGGTATCAAAAGCAGCCTGAAGAAAAGACAATCCAAGGAGAAATTGAAAAAGCTTTGGAAACTATAAATAGTAATGTACCTGTTGCTATATGTGGCTCTGGAAGAACTGATGCTGGGGTGCATGCTTATAATCAGAAAGCGCATTTTGATTTGGAAAATAATCAATTAACACCTGACAAAATAAAAGATTCATTAAATAGTTTGCTTCCAAAAGATATTTATATTAAAAATGTAGAAATTGTCTCTGAGGAGTTTCATGCAAGATATAATGTTAAAGCTAAAGAATATGTTTATGTTATAAATATGGGTGAATATAATCCAATTGAAAAAGACTACGTTTTTCAATATAACAAACAGTTAGATGTTGTTGAAATGGAGAGAGCTTTAAAATATTTAGAAGGAACTCATGATTTTAAATCGTTTGCTAAAGCTGATGATGAAAGAGAAGATTATACAAGGACAATTGTACAAACTCATTTGATTAGAGATTTAAAAAATGTAAATAAATTAACGATTAGTTTTTTAGGAACAGGTTTTTTACGTCATCAAATAAGAAATATGATGGGTATTTTACTTGAAATTGGCGAAGGTAAAAGAAAGAGTGAAGATATTATTGAAATATTGGCAGCTAGAGATAGAACAAAGGCTGGAATTACAGCCAATCCTGAAGGATTATATTTGAAAGATGTTTTGTATTAAAGTACTATTAGTACTTTTTTGTTTTTTTATGATAAAAATGTAAAAAACTTGTTATATTTGTTGACTTTTTGGGGTGTTTTTAATATAATTAATACTGGTACATTTATTTATCCCACATGAGTGAGCTCTGGGAAAGCTTGCTAATGTAAAGGAGAAAGGAAAAAAAATATGAAAACATACATGCAAAGAAAAGAAGATGTTCAAAGAAATTGGTATGTTGTTGACGCTGAGGGGCAAACTTTAGGTCGTCTAGCATCCAAAGTAGCTAATGTTTTAAGAGGAAAACATAAACCTACTTATACACCACATGTTGATGGCGGAGATTTTGTTATAGTTATTAATGCTAGCAAAGTAGTTTTAACTGGTAACAAATTAAATGACAAAATTTATTACAATCATAGTAGATATACTGGAGGTCTTAGAGAAAGAACGGCTAAAGAAATGGTTGAAAATTATCCAGTAGAAATGATTGAAAGAGCAGTAAAAGGAATGCTTCCAAAAGGTAGACTTGGAAGACAAATGTATAAAAAATTATTTGTATATGCAGAAGGGAATCATCCACATAGTGCACAAAAACCAAGTGCATTAGAGGTTAAATAGGAGGTTTAAATGGCAGAAGTTAGAAAATTTTATGGAACTGGTAGAAGAAAAGCTTCTATCGCTAAAGTTACATTAGTTGCTCCAGGATCTGGAAAAATTACTGTTAATGGTAGAGATGTTAGAGAATTTATGCCATATGAAACTAATGTTATGGATTTAATGCAACCTTTAGTTGCTACAAATAATGAAAATACATTTGATGTTGAAGTTAAAGTTAATGGCGGAGGATTTACTGGTCAAACTGGGGCTATCCGTTTAGGAATAACTAGAGCTTTACTTGAATATGATAAAGATAATGAAGCTAAAGAAGATAGTTATCGTAAAACTTTAAAAAGAGCTGGTTTTGTTACTCGTGATCCTAGAGTTAAGGAAAGAAAGAAACCTGGACTTAAAGGTGCACGTAGAGCTCCACAATTTAGTAAGAGATAATATGTTTTTTGGAAAGTCCGTATTTACGGACTTTTTTGTATAATTAAAAAACCATGCTACTGTGATATAATATAGATAGTTAGGTAAATTTGTTTAAAAGAGTGATTCGAAAGACTTATAAATAAAGCTAACAATATTATGAGATTATAATTTTAAATGTGAAAGGGTTGTTTTTATGACTATAGTATATTTGATAAGGCATTCAAAGCCATTAAAGGTTAATAATGATTTAAATTGTGATGATTTACAAATGCAAAATGAAAAAACTTGTCTTTCTATTGAAGGGGAAGAATTGGCTCAGAAAAAATTAGAAACAATTAATGATGTTGATATTTTGTTTTCATCAAATTATGTGCGTGCTATACAAACTGCTAAATATTTAACTTTGAATAATGATTTAGAAGTAAATGTTGTTAGTGATTTGGGTGAAAGAAGATTTGGGATTTCTTCTTGGAATGAAAAACCTGAAAATTTTGAGAGGAAACAATTTACCGATGAAGATTATAAAATTGGCAGTGGAGAAAGTCAAAAAGAAGTAAGAGAGAGAATGTATAATGCCATTATGAATATAATAGATAAAAATAACGATAAAAAAATTGCTATTGTTAGTCATGCAACAGCTATTTCATATTTTTTAAGAAAATGGTGCGATGTTAGTGTTGTTGATGATAAATTGAAATATAGTTTTAATGGTAAAGTATTATTACATGGTTTTCTTGATTATTGTGATATATTTAAATTAGAATTTGATAACGATAATAATTTGATTAATGTTGAAATCCTTTGACAAAGTTCCAAAACAATTTGGTAGATTTGTCCTATAGTTTTTTATATAATTATTATTGAAAGAAGGGATGATTATGTCATTAGGTCAAAACATTTTAAAATTAAGAAAAAAGAGTGGTCTTTCACAAGAACAGTTAGGTGAAAAAGTAAATGTAACTAGACAAACTATATCCAATTGGGAATTAGAGGAAACCTCTCCAAATCCCGAACAATTAAAACTATTATCAAAAGCTTTAAATTCCAGTGTTGATGATTTAATTGATAATGATTTACAAAATGTGGTTTTATCACGAGTTAAGCTTACTGAAAAACAAACCAATACCATAAAGAAAATTCTTAAAGGAATACTTATGGGTTTTATTACAATTTTGATTATAGATGTTATTGCTTTTATAATTTGTTTTACTATGGGTATTGGACCTTTTGAAAAAAACAATTCTGAAAAAAATATTTCATATATTATTCACAAATAATAAATAGAAAAGGCTAATTAATTAGTCTTTTTATGTGATATAATTATTTTAGATGGGGAGATTATTATGAATGGTTTTTCTTGTTTGATGTTAATTTTTTCTGTTTTGATATTTCTTGCTGGTTTATATATTTATACTGGACATAATAGTGAAGTGCTGATATGGAAAGCTTATAATAAAAATGCTACTAAAGAAGAGTTAGAAAATATTGGCAAGTGGACCATGATAGCTAGTATTATTCCATTTATACTTTTTATAGTAGGCTTTTTTATAGAGGTTTAAGGAGGTAATATGAAGAAAATTTTCATATATTATAGTTTAAGTGGTAATGGGGATACTGTTGCTGATTATTTAAAGGAAAAAGATATTACTATTCGCAAAGTCATTGCTGATGATAAAATGCCTAAAAGTACTTTTCTTAGAATTTTAACTGGTGGCTTTTTAGCCGGCATTGGTTATAAGGCAAAGTTAATTAATTTCGATAGTAATATAGATAAATATGATGAGATAATAATCGGTTCACCTATATGGAATGGTAGATTATCTTGTCCCATCAATTCTGTTTTAAATGAACTTAATTTAAAAAATAAGACTGTTACTTTTATTTTATATAGTGGTTCTGGTAAAGCATTAAAAGCTGAAGAAAGTCTTTTAAAAGACTTTCCTAATTCTAGAATTATTTTTCTAAAAGAGCCAAAAAGTAATATTGAAAAAATGAAAGAAATTTTAAAATAAGGAGGATATATGAATAAAATTGATGTTTTAAAATTTAATAATGAAAGAAAGAATATGGTGTATGGTCCATATTCAATACAAGTTGCATTATCAATGCTTGATGAAGGAGCTACTGAAGCTACTAAGGAAAGTTTAGATTTATTTTTAAATGGTAGTTCGATAAACAAATATAACAATATTGAAAAAGTTTTATCTACCGCAAATAAAATGTATGTTAAAAATGAAATTGCTAGTGAAATTAATGAGTCTTATAAAAATGTATTACGAGATAAATATGATGCAGAAATAGAAGTTAATGATTTTAGTGATGAAAATGTTATGAATGGATGGATTCAAAATAAAACATTTGGACAGATTAGAAATGTTATTACTAGGGAAACTCTTTTAGCTAATAATTTATTTTTGATAAATGCAGCAGCAATTGATATGGAGTGGCAATATGAGATAAGTGGCATGGATGTTAATGGTGGTATATTTAATAATGGCTCTGAAATAGAGGCAAGTTATATTTACGGTTTTACTGAATATATGTCTTCATATTATGAAGATGATGATGCTTTATCTTTGGGATTAAATTTAAAAAAATACGACGAAAATGATTATGAGTTTGTAGCTATTATGCCAAAAATTACTGCTTTGGATGAGTATATTAATGGTTTGAGCGATGATAATATGGATACTATTCTTCATAATTTAAAACCACTAGCAGATGCCTCAAGAAAAGTCGAAATAGCGATTCCTAAATTTTCATTTGATTATAATTTAAACTGTTTAGATACTTTTAAAAATATGGGTTTAAAAAACGTTTTTGAAAATGCTTCTCTTGGCAAAATTGGTAATCTTCCAACACTTAATTTAAATATTCTTCATAAAACAAATATTGATTTTTCTGAGGTTGGTTTAAAAGCAGCTAGTGCGACAGTAATTGTTTTACGAGAAGGTGCTTATTTTGATCAACGCGAGGTATTATCTATAAACATCAATAAACCATTTATGTTTGTTATAAGAGAAAAGAAAAGTAATGATATTTTATTTATGGGAAAAGTCTACGAACCTATTTTGTGGGCAGACGATTCTAAAAACTATTCTTATGAATAATAGTGTTTGTGTAAAAAATGGTGTAAAGTGCCATTTTTTTGTTTGAAAGCTATTGTTATTTTTTTAAAGTCTGCATATAATTGTATCATAAGGGAGGATGTTAAATTAGGGGCTTGCTATAGCGCTAAATTCAATTTAAGACATCTTCTTCCTTTAGAAAGTCCAAGTTTATTGGACTTTTTTCTTTATGATGATATAATGGTTGTAGGTGATTTTATGCTTAGAATTAGTGAGTGGAAAGATTATGAGTGTATTGATGCTGGTAATGGTGAAAAACTAGAACGATGGGGAAGCGTAATTTTAAGAAGGCCAGAACCACAAGCTATGTGGGGTATTGCTTTTGATGAAAATTGGAATAAAATAGATGGATTTTATCATCGTTCTGATAAAGGTGGCGGCTACTGGGATTTTAAAAATGAGCTTCCAGATTATTGGACTGTTACTTATAAGGATTTAAAATTTAAGGTAAATCCTACTAATTTTAAGCACACAGGTTTATTTCCCGAGCAAGCAACTAATTGGGATTTTATGATGGATAAAATTAAAAAAGCTGGAAGGAGTATAAAAGTTCTTAATTTGTTTGCTTATACTGGGGCTGCTAGTATGGCTTGTGCAAAGGCTGGAGCTTCGGTTGTTCAGGTGGATTCTTCAAAAGGAATGACAGAATGGGCAAAGGAAAACAAACATTTATGTGGTCTTGATGATGCTAATATAAGATTTATTGTTGATGATGTTGTTAAATTTGTTCAAAGAGAATATAGACGTGGTAATAAATATGATGCCATTGTCATGGATCCACCTAGTTATGGTAGAGGTCCTAATAAAGAAGTGTGGAAATTTGAAAAAAACATGACATTTTTGCTTGAGGAATGCTTAAAAATAATGAGTGATAGACCTTTATTTTTACTTATTAATGCTTATACCACAGGCATTTCTAGCATTGTTTTAGCTAATATGCTTAAGACAATGATGTTGCCACTATATCCTAATGGAACTATAGATTCTGGTGAGGTTGGTCTTAAGGTTACGAAAAATAATTTGGTTTTACCATGCGGAATATATGGAAGATGGGAAGAAAATGATTAATATAATTTATGAAGATAATCATTTGCTTGTTGCCGAAAAGCCTATAAATATTCCGGTTCAAGCTGATAGTAGTGGGGATACTGATTTTCTTTCGATGCTTAAGGATTATTTGAAAAATAAATACGATAAGCCGGGAAAAGTATATCTTGGTTTGGTTCATAGGCTTGATAGACCGGTATCGGGAATTATGGTTTTTGCTAAAACTAGTAAAGCAGCCAAGAGACTATCAGACCAGATTGCCAAACACGAATTTAAAAAAACATATTTGGCGGTGTGTGAAGGAAAAATCTATGATTCAGGCACTTTTACTGATAAACTAGAAAAAGATAGAAAAAATAATATTACGAAAGTTTCTGCTTCTGGGAAAGAAGCTGAACTTAGTTTTAAATTACTTGATTACAAAGATAACTTGTCCCTTGTGAAGATTAATTTAAAAACAGGAAGAAGTCATCAAATAAGGGTTCAGTTTTCTTCTAGGGGTTATCCTTTGTATGGTGATCAAAAATACAATTTAAATTCGAAGAAGGATAATATTGCTTTATTTGCTAAGGAGATAGAATTTTTTCATCCAATTACTAAGGAACTTGTTAAATATTCTTTGCCAAAGCCTGATAGATATCCATTTAATTTATTTAAAGATTAGGTGATTATATGAAAATTTTACGAAGATTAATTTATATTTTGATATTTTTATTAATATGTTATTACATTAGTTCATTATTTTTAAATAAGGCTAATTTAAAACCGGTTAAGGCACAACTTAAAGAAATGGATTTGAATGGTTTTGATAAATTAATGGTAATAGCTCATCCTGAGGATGAAACTGTTTGGGGTGGGGTTCATTTACTTTCTGATGACTATTTGGTTGTTTGTGTGTCATGTGGTTTTGATACTAAGCGAGAAAAAAACATGGAAAAGGTTTTACAAATTACTAATGATAGATTGGTAAAACTAGGTTATTCCGATAAATATTTAGTAAGACGTCATTATAGAGGCGTGAAAAAACGTTTAAAGAAAATTTTAAAATACAAAAAATGGAATTTAGTTGTAACCCATAACCCTGATGGGGAAACTGGTAATTTGGAGCACAAGCAAATAAGTGAGATCGTATCAAATTTAGAAATAGATAATTTGTATTATTTTGGTGAATATTATAGTAAAAAGAAACTTGCTAAACTAGATAAAGTAACGACTTTAAAGGGTAATTTAATTAAGGATAAAATAAACAAATTAATAAAAACTTATCATGATAAAAATTTAAATAATTATAAGCATATGTTTCCTTTTGAAGATTGGATAAGTAGAGAAAATTATAAGGCATAACTTATAATTTTTTTGTTAAAAAAAGGAAATTCGTGTTTTTTTCAGTATATATACTATAGAGGGGCAGAAAGGAGAGGCATGAAAAAAATTTTTTTAGCAGTACTATTATCCCTTTTTGTTTTTACAAAACCAGTTTTAGCAGAAGAGACAACGATAACGTATAATAAGTTACAGGGAATTGCTTATAATCAAAAAATTGGTGGTGAACTAAAATCAAATATCGTAACTTTTTTTCAACTTAAAGATAGGATTGCATATTGCATTGAACCAGGAGTTGCTATTAACGAAAAGTATTATGATATTGGTTATGACTGGAGTGTATCTAATTTATCTTCTGAATTAAAAGAACTGATAGAAAAAATAGGTTATTATGGTTATGAATATCCCGGTCATAATACTAGTTATTATTATATAGCGGCCCAAGAATTAATTTGGAAAGCCGTTCGTCCTGATATTGATGTAACTTGGACGACTGAAAAAAATTTAGGTGGAAGTGTTATAGATATTAGTAAGGAAAAAGATGAAATTATGTCTTTAGTTAATAATCATTCTTTGATTCCAAGTTTTTCTTCAAAAACTTTTGTTGATTATGTTGGTAAAGAACTTATTTTAACTGATGAAAACAATGTTTTAGATTATTATGAAATTTCTGATAGTAAAAATCATGAAATAGTTAAAGAAGGAAACATTTTAAAAATAAGACTAAATGAAAATAAAGTTGATGATGAAGAAATTACAATGACAAGAAGATATTATGATAAAGCACCACTTCTAGTTTATAGTAGAGGGGATTCACAAAAATTAGCTGCGCTTAGGATTACAACTGATAAAAAATCTAGTTTTGTTATTGGTAATAAGGAAGAACCTGAAGAGGTAATTGAAGTTCCTGATACTGGTATAAATATTAATTTAGGTGAGTCAATGTTTATGACGGTTTTAGGCTTAGGAATGGTCATTAGTGTTTTTAAAATTAGTTAAATTTTTACCGTTTATACTTTTGTTTTTTTCATTTAACTTGTGTAATTATGATGAAAAAATAGTAGATAATAAAGTTGATGAATATGCGGAGTATAATTCTTTAAATAAAGTAGTTTATGAAGAAAAGAAAAAGCCACTTATTTCCTCTAATATCTCACACATCTCTATTTCGAAAATTAATTTAAAGAAAGAATTATATTCTGTAAATTCTAAACTTAATAATGTTAATAAAAATATCGAGATACTTAAAGGTTCTGATATGCCTGATATTGAAAATGGCAACTTTATATTGGCTTCTCATAGTGGAAATAGTCCTATTTCTTATTTTCGAAATTTATATAAGCTTGATATTGGTGATGAAATTGTAATAGATTATAACAACTATAAGTATGTTTATACCGTTGACAAAAAATATGAGGTAGTTAAGACAGGAAAAGTATCAATTAAAAGGGATAAGAGTAAAAGAACCATAACTTTAATAACTTGTAAAGGTGCGGATAAGCAGTTAGTGGTTATTGGTTATTTAGTTTAAAAAGACAATTATGTCTTTTTTATTTTATGGTGAATATATTTATTGTAGGTGGTTCTTTGAATAGAAGTAAAATAATTATATTTATATGTTTTTTAATATTTATTTCATTTTTTAATGCTGTTTTTGCGAGTAGTAAAAAAATGAATTTGCTTTCTAAGGTGATATATTTAGACCCTGGTCATGGTGGAGCTGATAGTGGGGCATATTATAAAAATTATAGGGAAGCTGATATTAATCTTCAAATAAGTCGAAAGCTTATGGATAAACTTAAGGAAGAAGGGGCAATAGTTTATTTAACAAGATATGATGATTATGATTTATCGGTTTCTAATGCTTGGAATAGGAAGCGTAGTGATTTATCTAGAAGGGCTAATATTATAAATAAGTCTAGGTGTGATTTATATTTGTCAATTCATTTAAATGCCGAAGATAGTGGATTATTTAGTGGGGCGGAAGTTTATTATGACACTATAAATGCTGAAAACGAAAAAATAGCGGCAATTTTTCAAGAAGAATTTAAAAAGCATTTAAATTCAAATAGAAATTTTAAAGAAAATAGTACTAAGTATTTACAAAGGAGAATTAATAGGCCAGGAGTTTTATTGGAAGTAGGTTTTTTGTCTAATTCTAGTGATAGAGCATTATTAACTAGTCCTGTTTATCAAAATAAATTAGCTAATGTGATTAAAAATGGTGTTATTAGGTATTTTGCTAGTTGAAATAAAAATTACCTATAATACTTTTTTTGTGTTATAATGAATAATAGGTGATAATATGACAACAAAAACTTTTAGAACCTTAGATGAGCAGATTGGCATTTTAAGAAACAAGGGTCTTACTATAAATGATGAGGAAAACGCCAGAAAAGTTTTGTTTAGAGAAAATTATTTTTTTATTAGTGGTTATAGGCATTTATTTACTGTTAAGGGAAATAAAGATAATTATATGCCGGGAACTACTTTTGATGAGCTTTATGCGACATTTGTTTTTGATAGAAGAATAAGAAACACTTTTTTTAAAAACATATTGATTGTTGAAAACAATTTAAAATCAATAATGAGTTATCAACTTTCTAAAAAATATGGTGTTAAAGAAAAAGATTATTTGGAACCTAACAATTTTTCAGATGATGCGATAAGATCAAGACAAGTTTATGATGTTTTAAGTAAGGTAAAAAGACAGATTAGAGTTAATGGAAATAAACATACAGCGACTTATCATTATATAAATAATTATGGGTATATTCCTCTATGGATTCTTGTTAAAGTATTATCGTTTGGAATTATGTCTGAATTTTTTGATATTTTAAAATTAGAAGATAAAGAGGAGATTATAAAACCATATCAAATTGATATTGAAACCATGAATGTTTTTTTAGCGTTACTTTCTAATTTTAGAAATGTTTGTGCTCATGAAGACATATTATATGATCATAGAACGCAAAGGGTTATTCCTGACACAAAATATCATGAGGCTTTAAAAATAGAAAAAAATGAAGATGGTTATATATATGGTAAAAATGATTTGTTTAGTTTAGTAATTATTCTTAAATACATGCTTAGAGATGAAGAATTTTATGATATGATTGATGAAATTAAGGATGAAGTTGAGCGTTTAGATGAAAAAGTCGACACCGTTCCTTTAGATCATATTTTAAATAAAATTGGTTTTCCAAGTAATTGGTATGAAATAAAGGAATTAGATTAAGGAGGATTATTATGAGAGAAAAAGGACGAAATTTATTAATTATAATAATAGTATTTTGCTTAGGATCTTTTTTAACATATTTTTTAATGAAGGATAATGTTTCTAGTTCTAAAGGACCAATAGTGAACAAAAAAGTCACTATTACTTCTAATGACTCAATCAATGAATCTGTTCAAAAGATTTATGATTCAGTTGTTGTTATCAGTAATTATCGAAACGGAAGATTAGCTGGATATGGTTCTGGTTTTGTCTATAAAAAGGATAATAAAACGGGTTATATAATGACTAACAACCACGTTGTAGAGGGTGCTAGTGAAATCAAAGTAACTTTGAATTCTGGTGAAGAAGTCGATGCTAAGGTTTTAGGAACTGATAGTTATATGGATATTGCTATAGTATCTATTGATGCCGACAAAGTAATGAATGTTGCAGAAATTGGTGATAGCTCTAAATCTAAATTGGGAGATACCATTTTTACTGTTGGAACTCCAATAAGTACAGATTATGCTGGAACTGTTACTAAAGGAATTATTTCTGGTGAAAATAGGGAAATTACTGTTACTAATAATGGCAAATCATTCGTAATGGAGGCTATTCAAATTGATGCATCTATAAATCCTGGTAACAGCGGAGGACCGTTAGCTAATATTAACGGAGAAGTTATAGGTGTTAATTCTGTGAAACTTGTAGAAAATTCAATTGAAGGTATGGGTTTTGCAATTCCAATTGAGGTTGCAATGTCACAGATTACTAAGCTTGAAAAAGGAGAAACTATTGAAAGACCTTTAATCGGTATTTCTTCTTATGATTTATCAATGGCTGTATATTTAGGTAGGACAGATATTAATTCAAATATTAAAAATGGTGTTTTGGTAAATTCTGTTCAAGAAGGTTCTGATGCAGCGGAAGCAGGAATTTTAAAGGATGATATAATTACGAAAGTTGATGGTAAAGAGGTTAAAAGTTCTGCGCATTTAAAATATTTGCTTTATAAACATGAAATAGGAGATAGTGTTAAACTAACTATCTATAGAGAAAATAAAGAAAAGGAACTTACATTAAAATTGGTTCATAAAATAGGAGACTAGTAATAGTCTCCTTTATCTTATTTCTTTACATGTTCCTTCTTTTGGAATATAGAAGCAATGATTTTTATATCTGCCACTATTATTTTGTCCCCACCAAGTTAGTGAACAATTTTCGTTATTTTTAGGGGCATAAAACCATAAGGCATTAGTGGCGGGGTAGTAGTATTCGCCTCTTAATATTCTTTCAGCTAAATTTTGTTCAGTTGTTGTCGGATTACTAAAAAAGAGAGGACTGTCGATACCGGAAAAGCCCCCGGGGTTTTGATATATTACATCGGAAATTGTTTTTGTATTGGTAAATGTTAGACAGTTTGCTAGTGCTCTATTAACGACAACATTACCAACCATTAGCATTCCTAAATCACCTTCACCTAGAGCTTCAGCTCTCATTATTCTAGCAAGTAGTTCTTTTTCTTTTGTCGAAGCTTGCAAAATCATAGATAAATCACCATTACATTATATGTTTTGAAATAAAAGAAGTTGAATATTATTCAATGATATGGTATAATTATTTTGTTCTTTTAGGGGAATAGTTCAGCTGGTAGAACGTCGGTCTCCAAAACCGAATGTCGTGGGTTCAAATCCTGCTTCCCCTGCCATAGAATATTAAAACACTAGCTAATAGCTAGTGTTTTTAAGTTATATTGTAATATCTTAATATTAAGATCATTTGTTTTTTTTAATTAATATTATAGTAGTTAATACTATTACACCAATAGGCGCTAATCTCATAAATATCCATTCAAATGCTTGATAGAATGTTCCTAATATAGCCCATTCGGTAATATTATAATCCCAAGTCTGATAAGGCCTATCTAATATTGCTAACAATATGAATAACAAAATGATACTTATATCTATGATTATCAACGCTTGATTTTTTTTCTTTCTTTTCTCTTTTTGATAATTTGATAATTGCTCATTAATCACTTCTAATTTTTCAGATATTACTTTTAAATCATCTTTTTCCTTTTTTTCAATATTTTCTCCAAGAATCTCACTTACTGGTGTTTCAAATAACTCTGAAATATTAATTAACATCTCAGCATCTGGAACAGATAAACCTGATTCCCATTTTGAAATTGTTTGTCTAACAACATGTAATTTAACACTTAATTCTTCTTGTGAAAGACCTTTATTTTTTCTTAATGTTTTTAAATTATCTTTTAACATAATACATTTCTCCTTTCATCAAGTTCATTTTATTATAGGATTATTCGTTGCTACAAGCAATGCATTTTAACATATTAATAAATTACGATTATCTTTACTTTCATATGTAATTATATCATAAAACCTATTTATCTTTTCGTGGTATACTATTTATAGGTGATGAAATGACTATTATAGAATATGAAGATAAATATCTTGAGGATGTTAGAGATTTGCTTGTGGAACTTGGGGAATACATTGTTTCAATTGATCAAGATGAATTAGAACAAGTCCATACAGATTATCGTATCAAAATGACTGAACATGATTTAAACAATATATCTAATTATGATGGTAAATGTTACTTAGCGATTGAGGAAGATAAAGCTATCGGTTTAATTATGGGGACAATTAGGCAATATGAAGCAACTGATTATTTGGACTATAAATGCCCAAAAGAAGGAGAAATTACAGAATTAATTGTTACGTCAAAAACTAGAAGTAAAGGTGTTGGACAAGCACTGATGAATAAAATGGAAGAATACTTTAAATC
>CAZKKR010000011.1:0-23241 GCA_964553605.1 uncultured Muribaculaceae bacterium
TTTTAGCCTATTTACCCTTTAAATAATCCCCATGAAACCCTTTGCCGGGGGAAACAAAGCGGCCTATGGATTTTATTTTTTCTTCTATACACCCCCGGCAGTGTTGGGGGGAGTCTGCCACACAAATTTTACCCGGATAAAGTTCGTACTGTTTGCGGTAAGCCCCTTCGGTCACGTTGGGCATTACCACATTGGCCCCACACTGCAACGCCAGTAACCGCCCGCGCGGGTGTAAAGTTTCCATAGCGGTCGTAGCGGGGATGTTTATATCGGGCAAAAGTAGGCGCATAATCGCCATCATTTTTAAAGCCAGTTCAAAATGTCCGTCTGCTTTTTCCGTTCCAAGCGGCGTATGCGGGTGGGGGATAAACGGCCCAATCCCTGCCATATCAACGGGCAATTTTTGAAAAAACAATAAATCGTCTGCCAAACTTTCAAGGCTTTGGCCAGGCAGTCCCACTAGTGAGCCAGACCCAACTTCATAGCCAAGTTCTTTTAAATCGGTTAAGCACCGCACGCGGTTGTCAAACGACATACCGGGGTCTAAACGCTCGTAAAGTGTTTTATCAGTAGTTTCAATACGCAGTAAATAACGGTCCGCACCGGCTTTTTTGTAAAGGGCATATTCTTCGCGCGGCTTTTCCCCAATGCTTAACGTGATAACTAAACCCAGTTTTTTAATTTGGCTGATAATAGAGGCCATTTTATCGGGGGTAAACCAAAGGTCCTCCCCGCTTTGCAACACCACTGTTTTATAGCCGTAAGACACCGCATTTTGCGCCATTTGCACTATTTGTGTGGGCGTTAAACGGTAACGCGCGGCACGCGTGTTTGAACGGCGTATCCCGCAATAGCAACAATCGTTTTTGCAGTAATTGGAAAATTCAATCAGCCCGCGCAAATAGACCCCGTTGCCAACATATTTTTGGCGGGTTTGGTCGGCCGCGTCAAACAACGCTTGCGGCCGGGGGCAGGCCAAGAGGGAAACAATTTCTTCTTTTGTTAACCCTCTAGAAATAACTCCAATGGAAGCCATAAATATTTTGTATAGTTTGAAAAAAGATATGTAAAAAAAGCGTTTGAACGCTTTTTTTAATACAAAATATTATATAATTAAGAAAATAGGGAGGATATATATGGCAGAATATATAGTAAGAGGATTAACTAAAGAAGAAATTGATAAAATTATGCAAAGAATTGAAACAAAACTAAAATTAACTCAAGATGTATACCAATTTAGTTTCTAATAAAAACCCATTTTTATATAAAATGGCTAAAGAAATATTAAACAATAGTGAATTAGATATAAAATTTGTAACAGATAAAAATTTGCAAGAAACACTACACAAAAAATTCAAAGCAGAAAATAATAAAGGAGAATAATATGGAATTAGAAATGGGAGAAATCATAACTTTAGATTCAAATGGTAAAGATTACATAGTTATGAAAACTATAAAGAATGAAAACAAGGACTATTACTATTTAATGACTAAACAAAAGCCAGCTGAAGTTTTATTAGTCAAGATGCAGTATGAAAATGGAGAGCCAATTTTAACCACAATTACTGATGAAAATGAATTTAGAAGAATAATGGAAAAAACCCATCAAGTTACTAAATCATAAATAATTAAACCTGATATAGATATTTATATCAGGTTTTTTAATATATTAAACTCAAAAATGTTGTAATTAAAATTTTATTTTGATATAATTATATAGAATAGAAAGTGTGATAATATGAATAAGAAAGGGCAAGCGCTTGTAGAATTCATATTAGTATTACCAGTACTGCTTATAATAATAATGTCATTGATCGATGTAGGGTATATTTTTATGAATAAATATGAGTTAAATAAAGAACTAGATACAATTACAGAATTATATCAAAATAGTGATAAAAGAGAAGTTTTAGCCTATGCTGCAAATGAAAATATCATCTTCGAAGAAAGCCTAAATAATCATCTAACTGTATTAACTATAAAAAAAGAATTAAAAATAAATGCCCCAATCTTATCAAACATAATTGGTAAAAAATATACAATTGAAACATCAAAATCAATTTATGGAGCTGAAAATGACTAACAAAGGACAAAGCTTAGTAATATTTGTCATACTGCTTCCTATAATTTTTATATTAATCACACTAGTATGGGAACTAGGAAACTTATCAGTAGCTCAAAGTAAATATGAAAGTGAAATAAAAGATGCGATAAAATATGGACTATCTCATCAAGAAGATCCCGAGCTAAATCAAAAAATAAAAGAATTACTTGATAGTAACATCGATGGAGAAAAAAATATTGTAATTAGAGAAGGCGTAATAAAAATAAATGTTAAAAGTGAATATAAAACAGTATACAGAGCCTTATTTAAAGATAAATTTGATATAGATATTACCTATACTGGACATACCGAAAACGAAAAAGTAATTATTAAAAAGAATAGAGGGATATAATGGCGTCAAACAAAGCAAAAATTATAACAGTTACATCAGTAAAAGGCGGAACTGGAAAATCAGTTGTTGCCTTAAGTCTCGCTGGTATATTAAAAGAACAAAATCTAAAAACAATAATAGTTGATTTAGATTTAAGTAGTGGTGTCATAGCTGCCAGTTTAAATATAAAATCATCGCAAGATATATATAGCCTAGTCGACGATATGATGAACAACAGATATGAACAAATTGAAAAATATATTACAAACTATACCGAAAATATTGACGTGCTAGCATCTCCAAATGATCCAAGGAACACATTAAAAGTATATCCGCAGTATATCGAAAATATTATAAGGCAGCTTGAATATAGATATGACGTTATAGTAATTGATACAAATCATGTGACAAGTGAGATAAATTTAATAACCTTTGATTTAAGTGATGAAATATTATACATAATAACTGATGATTTGATGGATTTAAAAAATATGAAAACAATGCTTGCTATATATGAAGATATGGAAGTAGATAAATATAAATTAGTACTAAATGAAAGTATAATAAGAAATTTAACTAATTTTGAAATAAAAACCGTATTAGGTAGAGATATAGACTACATATTACCTAAAGCCTTTTATGAAGAAAATATACAAAAAATTATCATGGAAGGGAAAATACTATCATTAGTAAAACCAAATAATAAAGGAACAAATGTAATAAGAGAAATTATAAAAGATATCATAAAATAGGAGGGGCTGGAAATGAAAGAACGAAAATTCACAGCTGAATTTACAGCAATAGATAAACCCATAGAAATAACTCAAACAAGTGATTATAATGAATTTCAAAACAAAGAATTATTAGATAAACTGCGCAATAATATTATCCAGCACCTAATTGATAGTGAAATTTTAAATAATAAAATTGATGATTTCATTAAAAATGGTATTGACGAAATTATTAATGATTATGATTTAACTAATAATGAACGAAACTACATATATAACTTAATAGATAACGAAATAAATGGCTATGGACCATTAACTGAATTATTAAGAGATAAAGATATAACTGAAATAATGGTCAATAGTCCAAATGAAATATATGTCGAACTTGATGGTAAAGTCATTAAAGATGAAAGTATAAGTTTCATTAATGATGATCACATCGTTCGTGTTGTTCAAAGATTAATCCAGCCAATTGGAAAAACAATAGATACAGCGCACCCAATGGTCGACGCAAGATTAGATGACGGTTCCAGATTAAATGCTATTTTGCCACCTTTATCACTAAATGGACCAGTGGTAACCATTAGAAAATTCAAAAGCGAATTAGTAGATATTGAAGATTTTTTAAGAACCGGAACGTTAACACCATACATGGCTAGATTTTTAGAAGCTTGCGTTCACGCCAAATTAAATATTCTAGTAGTTGGTGGAACTGGCGCCGGAAAAACAACATTACTAAACGTTTTATCTTCATTCTGTGATGTCGATGATCGTATCATAACAATTGAAGATGCTGCTGAATTAAAATTAAAACAGCCACACGTTATTTCACTTGAAACAAGGTCAAATAACTATGAAGGTGAAGGGGCTATAACAATAAGAGATTTAGTTATTAATTCACTTAGAATGAGACCAGATAGAATAATCGTTGGAGAAGTTCGTGGCAAAGAAGCCTTTGATATGTTGCAAGCTATGAACACTGGACACGAAGGAAGCATGACGACAATGCACGCTAACAGCCCAGAAGATGCCTTAAATAGACTAGAAACAATGGTTTTAATGAACGGCGTTGAAATACCTGTTGCTGCCATAAGAGAATATATCGAAGGAGCTATACAAATAGTAGTTCAAGTAAAAAGATTATCCGATGGCCGCAGAAGAATAAGTAGTATTACAGAGATAACCGGAATTGAAAACGGTGAAATAAAACAAAAAACAATATTTGAATTTAAACAAACCGGAGTATTAGAAAACGGTGATGTTGATGGAGAATTTGTATTACATAATTATAAGCCAAAAGTATATGACAGAATAAAAGCTAAAGGATTAGATGATTTAAAAGACATTTTTAAAGGATAAGGGGTATATTATGAATGAAGTAGGTAATTTTAACATTACATATACGCAAAAACCGACAAACAAAAACACGGATGTCGTTTTTTCGCCATCTAATAATGTTAAATACTACTCATACGAAATATACAAAGATAAAGTTCTAATAAACTCCCCAACAAATTATAATCAAAAAGTAACAATAAGTTTGACAGAAACTGGTGTATATCAAATAAAAATAAATGCCGTTTTGCTTGACGAAACAATAAAAACTTTAACAACAGGCTTTTATATAATAGATAAAGAAGCGCCAGAAATAGAAGTAAATAATGAAATATTAGAAATTAGTGACAAAGAATTAGAAAAAATAAAAGAAAATGCAAAAGCCAAGGACAACTATGATGGTAATTTGTCAAATCAAATAATTGTCGATACTAATAACCTAAAAGCAAATAAAATCAATAAATTAACATATACAGTAGTAGACAGGGCAGGTAACGAAACAAGTAAGCAGATAGATGTAAAACTAATTTCAGATGGGCCATTTACATATATAATTCCAGGCCTATTTGCCATAATGCTCATAATATTACTGATTTTAGCTAAAAAAATTCAAAAAGCTTTGAAAATTGAAAAAAGAATTGATCCATATACATTAAAGCCTGTAAATAATAACAGCCAATCACTATCAGAAAAAGCTATAGCTAAGTATCAGCAAATATTAAAAGTGATAAATAAGAGTTTTGAAAAATCAGAAATAGCTAAGAAATATGCCAAAAAATTAAATAAATATACACCAATAAGTAAATTGCACAAATCTGGAATGGATATTTTCTCAGGTAAATTAATAATGGCCTTTATTCTAGTAATAATTGCCATCATAATACAGTCAGTAAGACTTAAATTTCCAGCCTCATATGAAATGACGCTAATATTTACCTTCGGTTTCTTTGTCCTAGATATTTTATACTTCATAAAATATAAAATATATAGATGGCAAATAGAAAATGATTTTATTGCCGCTATAACAATTATGAATAATGCATTTAAATCTGGTAAAAGTATAACCCAAGCAATAGATATCGTAAGTAATGAAGTAAATGGCAGTGTTGGTGAAGAATTTAAAAGAATGAGTTTGGAATTATTATACGGACTAGAACTTGAAGTTGTATTCAAAAGATTTGCTAAAAGAATTGATTTAGAAGAAGCTAATTACTTAACTGCTTCACTTACTATTTTAAATAAAACTGGTGGCGATATTATAAAAGTTTTTGACTCTATCGAAAGAAACATGTTTGATAAAAGAAAATTAAGACTTGAACTAGCATCACTAACAAGTGGTAGTAAAATAGTTGTTTCAGTCTTACTTGGAATGCCATTTTTCTTTGTTCTTGTGATAAATTTAATAAATCCAGAATACTTTATACCATTTTTAACTACTAATATAGGCGCTATCCTATTGATAATTATGATAATTTACTATATAATCTTTGTTGTAGTAGTGCGTAAAATAATGAAGGTGGTGATTTAATGGATTTTCTAATAAAAAAAATATATTCAAAAGATTCACTAGAAGAATTAAATCACGACATAATATGTTTAGGAAAAGACACAAAATATACCGCTATTAGTTTTTGTAAAGACCGTATAATAACTAGCTTAATAGTATTTATTCTAGTAGTTGTTTTTACTAAAATGGGTTATGTCACCGCTCCATTTATAACTTTGATATACTACTATTTATTTCATTATATTAATATTACAAGAAAGTTAAATCAAAAAAATCTAAGATTAGAACACGAAGCTTTGTATTTCTTTGAAATACTAACACTAACATTAGAATCAGGAAGAAATCTAGAAAATGCCTTAGTGGTTACCTGTGATAATGTAAATTCTGAAATATCTGACGAATTTTCGAAAACATTAGAAGAAACTAAACTTGGAAAATCTTTAAACGAAGCTTTAACTGATATGCAAAAAAGAATTTCTTCAGGTACCATTAATAATATTATTCTAAATATAATCCAGACTTCAGAATTTGGTAACAGTATTTTAGATACGTTATATAATCAAGTGGATTTTTTAAGAGAAAAGCAAATATTAGAAATAAAAAAACAAATTAATAAAATACCAAACAAAGTAAGTGTTATATCAGTAATATTTGTTGTACCGCTTATCTTGATATTAATATTAGGACCATATTTAATTAACTTTTTAGATTAGGGGGATAATATGTATTATTTAATTGGAATTAAAGGAACTGGCATGAGTGCGCTTGCTTGCATCTTAAGTGATTTAGGATATGAAGTAAAAGGAAGCGATCAAGAAAAACATTTCTTTACCGAAAAAGGGTTAAATGAAAGAAATATTGAAATACTTCCATATAATGAAGATAATATCACTAAAGATATGACTATAATAAGAGGAAATGCCATTAAAGATGACCATCCAGAACTTATAAGAGCTGAAGTAAAAGGACTAAAAATATATACATATCCAGAAATGGTCGCTAAAATAGCTAAAATGTTTAGAACAATAACTGTAGCTGGATGTCACGGAAAAACAACGACAACTTCAATGCTTCATCACGTATTAAATAATATTTCAGGCTCAAACTGTCTAATAGGTGATGGTACCGGAAGTGCTAATAAAGATAACAAATATTTTGTGTTAGAAGCTTGTGAATACAAAAGACATTTTTTAGCCTATGAGCCATATTATTCTATAATTACAAATATCGAATTAGATCATGTCGATTATTATAAGGATATGGATGATCTTAGAGAAGCTTACATTGAGTATGCCAATAAAGCAGAAAAAATGGTTATAGCTTGCGGTGATGATCCATATACCCACAGTTTAGAAATAAATAAACCAATTTTCTTTTACGGCCTTGATGAAGATAATGATATTATCGCCAAAGACGTTGAATACACTGAAGATGGAGTAAACTTTGATGTTTTCGTTGAAGAAAATTATTATGGACACTTCGACATTCCTGTCTACGGTAAACATATGCTTTTAAATGCTCTTGCTGTTATCGGAATTTGCTTTTATGAAAGATTAGATGCCAAAGAAGTTGCTAAAGTCTTAAAAACATTTAAAGGAGCCAAAAGAAGATTTTCAGAAACAGAAGTTTTAGATAATATTCTAGTTGATGATTATGCTCATCACCCAACAGAATTAAAATGCACTATAAAATCAGCCAAGCAAAAATATCCCGATAAAAAAATAGTTGCAGTATGGGGACCGCACACTTATACCAGAACTGAAGCTTTTAAAAATGATTATATAGATGTTTTAAAAGGCGTAGATAAAGCATATATAATGGATATCTATGGAGCTAGAGAAAAAGAGGAAGACTTTAATATAACTTCCGAAGACATTATAAAAGAAATACCTAATGCTGAAAAAATAGGAACAGATAATTTTGATAGCTTGTTAGACCATCATAATTCAGTAATATTATTTATGAGTCCAAATGATCTTACTGATTTTGAAAACAAGTACATGGAAAAATATAAAGAATTAAATAAACCTAACGAATAAGTTAGGTTTTAATATTAAAAACGATTGACAACAGTAGTAAAAAAATCATATAATTTTAATGTAATTTAGGTGGTTATATGAAAGAAAAAGTATTAAATTTAATAGATAAAATGTCAGGTTCACTACTTGGAATAGGAATAGAAGATACCAAAATGCTTGAAAAAATAGAAAACAATAATAAAATAAATTTATGTTATATCTTAAATAATGATAATAATAAAGGAAAAAAATTTAAATTATTTAAAAAGGGAAAAAATAAAACAGTAAATATTAAAAAATTAAAAAAACATTTTAAGAAAAAATCAATTGATAATATCTTATGTGACTATAAAATTATCAAAAAGCACGTAAGACACTTTATCCCTGGAAGCATATATATTAATTGTGGCAAGCTCTATATTTATGGCGACAAAAAAGATTTAAATAATCTAAAAGAAAAATATGAAAGATATACCAGCGACATAGAATTAATAGAAGAGAAAAGCAAATTTTTATTAATTATAAATAATAAAAAAACGAAGAATAAAATAATAAAAGATAGAATATATAAAACATTAGATTTGCTAAGTGACGGTTTAGATTTTTTAACCGATATGCTCGCAAATTAAGGAGGAATAAATAATGGATAATCTTGTAAATAGATACCACGAAATGGAAGAAAAAAGTTTAAAAAGAAGGCAGAGAATTAAAGAAAACGAAGATTACATAAATTGGTTAGATAAATACTCTGAAAACTCACCATTTATGACCAATGATATTTACTTATTCAGTGACGCTGATGAAACTGAAGAAAATAAAGAAAACACGGAATGTATCGAAGAACTATTTAATGTCATAAGTGAATATGCTAAGCAAAACTATATAATGCCTGAAAAAGATGAATTAGGTGAATATTACAAAATAACGCATAATGCAAATGACTACAAAATAGGTTATGCCGCTGGTGAGGAAATCTTTTATTACGCTAGTAGAACAGTTTTTATAGAAGGGCAAAGAACAAACGTTATTGACTTTAATAACATAATAAAAAATGTAAAAGCACCAGATGCTGCCATAATTGAATTAAAAATGAAAAAACTAAGATTACTATTAACAGAATTAAAATTAGCAAAAATAGACGAATTTTTTATAAAAGAAGAAGTATCTAAAGCTTATACAAAAAGAAGATAAAAACATTAAAAACACTTGACTAAACATACATTTAATGCTAATATGTATGTAGACACAAAAAAGTGTTTTTATTTTGGAAAAAAACATAAAATTAAAGTAGGTGAATAATGTGGCAAGTCCAAAGAAATTTTTAGGTAATGTTCATAAAGAAATGAAAAAAGTAAGATGGCCAAAAAAGAAAGAAATGTTGAAATACTCTGTAGCTGTTTTAAGTTGCATATTAGTATTATCTGCTTTCTTTGTTTTATCAGATTTAGTAATCGCTTTTGCTAAAACCATATTGGAGGCTCTATAATGGAAAAAGAATGGTACGTTGTAAATACCTATTCAGGGCATGAAAGTAAAGTAAAAGAAAAACTTGAAATGCGTGCAAGCTCAATGGGTATGGAAGATTATATACTAAGAGTTGTCGTTCCAGAAACTAAAGAAGTTGATGCTAACGGAAAAGAAAAAATTAAAAAACTTTTCCCTGGTTACATTTTAGTAGAAATGATAATGACCGATGAAGCTTGGTTTATTGTAAGAAATACTCCTGGTGTAACTGGATTTATCGGATCATCAGGTAAAGGAGCTAAACCTTTTCCATTAACCCCAGCTGAAGTTGATAAAATCTTAAGTTCACAAGGAATGAGTAGATTAGACGCTGAAAGCGATCTTAAAGAAGGCGAAAAAGTTAAAATTATTAGTGGACCATTTGAAGGTATGTTTGGTACTATTAAAACCGTTGACATTGAAAAAGCAATGTTAGAAGTATTAGTAGACCTATTTGGACAAGAAACAACAATCGAATTAGAATTTGCACAAATTTCTAAAGCTTAGTTTACAAACCACAAAAAATGTGGTACTATTAAAAGGCTATATTTTTATATATAGATGTAAGTGGGAGATTAATGAAATAGCGGATATCATTTGAACCACTCCAGGAAAAAAACAAGAGGAGGTGTTTTTCGTGGCAAATGTAGCAAAGAAAATTAAAATTCAAATCCCTGCTGGAAAAGCAACACCAGCTCCACCAGTTGGTACAGCTTTAGGACCTGCGGGAATTAACATAGGAGACTTTTGTACAAAATTTAATGATGCAACCAAAGACAAAATGGGGGATATATTACCAGTTGAAATTTCTGTTTATGAAGATAGATCATTCGATTTTGTAATTAAAACTCCACCAGCTGCATTCTTAATTAAAAGAGCTTTAAAACTTAAAAAAGGTTCAGTTAATGGTAGTAAAGATACAGTTGGTACATTAACAAAAGATCAATTACGTGAAATAGCTGAAACTAAACTTCCTGATTTAAATTGTTATGATGTTGAATCAGCAATGAAAGTCGTTGAAGGAACAGCTAGAAACATGGGCGTAAAAGTAGAAGAATAATTACCACATATAATGTGGGAGGAACATCCGCAAAAACCACAAGGAGGTAAATAATGAAAAAAGGTAAAAAGTATGAAGCTGCTATAAGTAAAATAGATAAGCACAACGCTTATACTAAAGAAGAAGCAGTTAAATTAGTTAAAGAAACTTCATATGCTAGTTTTGATGCATCTGTTGAAGTTGCTATGCGTTTAAACCTAGATACTAAAAAAGCCGATCAACAATTAAGAGGAGCTATAGTTTTACCAAAAGGAACTGGAAAGACTAAAAGAGTTTTAGTACTAGCTAAAGGTGACGCAGCTAAAGCAGCAAAAGAAGCTGGCGCTGACTATGTAGGAGAAAATGAACTAATTGAAAAAATTGAAAAAGAAAATTGGTTCGATTTTGACTCATTAGTAGCTACCCCAGATATGATGCCAGCTTTAGGTAAAATAGGACGTATTTTAGGACCTAAAGGTTTAATGCCAAACCCTAAAACTGGAACTGTTACAACAGATACTAAAAAAGCTGTAGAAGAAATTAAAAAAGGTAGAATAGAGTACCGTACTGATTCATTCGGTAACGTACATGGCGTTATTGGTAAAGTCTCTTTTAAAGAAGAAGATTTACTTGATAACTTAAAAGCCTTTGTATCTTTAATTATTAAATCAAAACCATCAGTTGTTAAGGGAGCATTTGTTAAAAATATTTCAATCTCTTCAACTATGGGACCTGGCATCAAAATTGATGTAAATAGTTTTGACAACTAAAAAATAGTATGTTATAATTAGCATGCAAATGAAAAATATTATGCCGTAGACAGTAGGTGCGTAAGCTTAATTTCCTACCGAGGATTTATAACAAAGTCTCTTACTCTACGCGTAATATGTGTAGAGTTTTTATATTAAGGAGGTGCTAGAATTGGCAAATCAAAAGATACTAGATAAAAAACAAGAAATAATTGACGAAATTGCTTCAAAAACAAAAAATGCAAATTCTGTTGTATTATTTGAATATCAAGGACTAACAGCCCAAGATACAAATAATTTAAGAAGATTACTTAAAGAAAATAATTCAGAATTTAAAATCTATAAAAATACTTTGGTTAAAAGAGCGTTTGACACTTTAAAAATAGATTTAAATGAAGAATTGCAAGGGCCAAAAGCTATCGCTTTTTCAGATGATGCTATTGCCCCAATTAAAGTATTATATGATTTCGCAAAAAAGAATAATGCTTTAGTTGTAAAAACCGGAATCGTCGACGGAGAAATAACTGACGAAGCAAAATTAAGAGAATTATCTACTATTCCATCAAGAGAAGGATTACTTACAATGCTTGCTGGTGGTTTAATAGGTACCGTAAGAAATTTAGCTATTTGTCTTGACTTAAGAGCCCAAGACTTAGAAAAAGAAGAAAAATAAAGAAAGGATGATATAAATGGCAAAACTTACAAAAGAAGAATTTATTAAAAGTTTAAATGAAATGTCACTACTAGAAATTAAAGAATTAGTAGATGCTATGAAGGAGGAATACGGAGTAGATCCTAGCGCTGTTGCTGCCGCACCTGCTGCAAGTGCTGCTACTGAAGAAGCTGCTGGACCATCTACAGTTACAGTAACATTAACTGCTGCTGGACCTAATAAATTACCAGTTATTAAATTAATTAAAGAAGCTACTGGTTTAGGTTTAAAAGAAGCAAAAGATATTGCTGATAACGGTGGAGCAATCAAAGAAAACATTCCTTCAAGCGAAGCTGAAGAATTAAAGAAAGCTTTAGAAGAAGCTGGCGCTACTGTAGAAGTTAAATAATTATAAACAAATTAAGCCCACACTATAATAATAGTGCGGGCTTTACCCGTTTATTTAAAGGAGTAATAACATGTCACATTATTTTACTAATGATAATATAAAAAGCGAAGAAAAAGAAATAAAAATAATTATAAAAGATCAAAATCTAAGAATGATTGTCGATAATGGGATATTTTCTAAAAAAGGTCTAGATTTTGGAACCAGATCTCTTTTAGAAAACATCGATTTAAAAGAAATAAAAGGAGACGTCTTAGACTTTGGATGTGGGTACGGTCCAATAGGAATATATATAAAAAAAACATGCGACTGTAATATTGACATGGTTGATATCAATGAAAGAGCTTTAGTTTTAGCGCAAAAAAACGCTAAATTAAATGACGTAAAGGCAAACATCTACAAAAGCGATATTTACAGCAACATAAATAAAAAATACGACTTTATAATAACAAACCCACCAATCAGAGTAGGTAAAAAGATACTATATGACATATTATTTACTTCTTTAAAACATCTGAAAGAAAATGGCTCGCTTATCTTTGTAATTAATAAAAATCAAGGAGCCAAAACAGTAATGCAAGACTTAAATAAAGTCGCTTTAACAACACTGATTAAAAAAAACAAAGGTTTTTATATAATACTCGCTAAAAACCGTTGACTTTTTACCAAAAAGTCTTTATAATTATAAATTGGCGACATGTACCCTACAAGGGTATAAAAAAATCTTAAAAATATGGTTTAGGGGTGAAATATTTGGCTTATAAAATACAAAAAATTAACGCAAAACGCGAAAGAAGAAATTACGCAAAAACAGAAAATGCAATCGAACTATCAAATTTACTAGATATTCAAAAAACATCATACAATTGGTTTTTAACCGAAGGAATCAAAGAAGTTTTTGAAGATATTTTTCCAGTGGAGAGTTTCACTGGTAATTTGTCGTTAGAATTTGGTGAATATAGTTTCGATGAACCAAGATACAACATTAAAAAATGTAAAGAAAGATATTCTACATACGCTGCGCCACTAAAAGTAGAAGCAAGACTTTTTAATGTTGAAACTGGTGAAGTAAAAGAACAAGAAATATATTTAGGGGACATGCCAATAATGACCGATAGTGGTTCATTTATAATAAATGGTGCGGAAAGGGTTATCGTATCTCAACTAGTTAGATCACCATCAGTTTATTTTGGCAAAGAAGTGGATAAGAAAAACGGTAAAGTTACCGTTGGCTGTCAAATTATTCCAACCAGAGGAACATGGTTAGAATATGAAACTGATGCAAGAGATATCGTTTATGTTAGAATTGATAGAACAAGAAAAGTACCCGTAACCACTCTTTTAAGAGCCGTAGGTCTTTCAAGCGATAACGATATTAATGATTTGTTCGGTGAAAATGACTACATCATAAAAACAATCGAAAAAGATACAAATAAAAATACTGATGAAGCACTAATTGATATTCACTCAAAATTAAGACCAGGTGAACCATCAACTTTAGAAAGTGCGAAAAACCAATTAATAACCAGATTTTTCGATGCATTTAGATATGATTTGGCCAAAGTTGGTAGATATAAATTTAATAAAAAATTAAATATTGTTGACCGTCTTTTAGGTTGCAAACTTGCAGAAACCATAAAAGTTGGTAGTAAAGTAATTGCTGAAGAAGGAACTGTCATAACCAAAGAAGTTTTAGAAAAATTAAAACCAGTATTTGCGGATGGTTATGGTAAAAAAGAAACATTAATCAATAATGATTTAGACTCATATAATGAAGTCCAAATTGTTAATGTATATTCTAAATTAAATCCCGAAAAAGTAGTTAGAATAATTGGAAATGATCAAAATATTGACGTTAAAAGATTAACCGTATCTGATATATATGCATCACTTTCATATTATCTAAACTTACTAGAAGGAATTGGTCATTTTGATGAAATAGACCATTTATCAAACAGACGTGTAAGACAAGTAGGAGAACTTTTACAAAATCAATTTAGAATTGGTATTAGCCGTATCGAAAGAATGATACGTGACCGTATGAGTACCCAAGAGATTACGGAAGTTACTCCAAAAAGTTTAATAAATATTAGACCACTTACAGCGGCAATTAAAGAATTCTTTGGTAGTAGCCAATTATCACAATTTATGGATCAAATTAACCCAATTGCCGAACTTACAAATAAAAGAAGATTATCTTCATTAGGACCAGGTGGTCTATCAAAAGATAGAGCCGGAATGGAAGTTCGTGACGTAAATCCATCACACTATGGTAGATTATGTCCAGTTGAATCTCCAGAAGGACCTAATATCGGACTTATAACTTCTTTAGCAAGCTACGCTAAAGTAAATGAATATGGGTTTATAATGACACCATATCGTAAAGTTGATAATACAAAATTAACTGATGAAATTAAATATATGACCGCTGATGAAGAATTAGAATATTATATCGCACCAGCATCAATAAAAGTAGAAAATGGAAAGATATGTGAAGATAACATCCCAGTTCGTTATCAAAACGATAACTTACTTGTAAATAAAGAACAAGTAGACTATATGGATGTTTCACCACAACAAATTATTTCAATTACGACAAGTGGAATTCCTTTCCTTGAACACGACGATGGAAAACGTGCCCTAATGGGTGCCAACATGCAACGTCAAGCTATTCCACTATTAGAAGCTGAAGCTCCATTAGTAGGAACCGGTGTTGAAGCTATTGCTGCCAAAGATTCTGGAGTAGTAATAATCGCTAAAGCCGATGGTGTCGTTGACTATGTTGATGCTAATAAGATAATAATTAAAAATGCTAAAGGAACCGACACTTACTATATGGATGGCTTTGAAAGAAGTAACATGGGAACATGTTATCATCAAAAACCAATAGTAAGAAAAGGCGACAAAGTAAAATTTGGTGATGTTATTGCCGATGGACCATCTACCGATAATGGCGAAATGGCCCTAGGTAAAAACTTAACAATTGCCTTCGTAAACTACGATGGTTATAACTACGAAGATGCTGTAATTTTAAATGAAAGATTAGTTAAAGATGATGTTTTCACTTCAATTCACATAAGAGACTGTGAAATTGAATGCCGTGATACTAAACTAGGACCAGAAGAATTTACAAGAGATATACCAAACGTTTCTGAAGAAGCACGTAAAAACTTAGATGAAAACGGTATTATCAGAATTGGTACCGAAGTAAAAGATGATGATATTTTAGTAGGTAAAGTTACACCAAAAGGTATGGCTGAACTTACATCTGAAGAAAAATTATTACATGCTATTTTCGGTGAAAAAACAAGAGAAGTAAGAGACACTTCACTTAGAGTACAACACGGTGGTGGAGGAATCGTTTGTGATGTTCAAGTTCTTTCAAAAGAAGATAACGATGATCTTCCAGCTGGAGTATCAAAGAAAATAAGAGTATACATTGCTCAAAAAAGAAAAATAGGTGTTGGAGATAAAATTTCCGGAAGACACGGAAACAAAGGTGTTGTTTCATTAGTTCTTCCAGAAGAAGATATGCCATACACTAAAGAAGGAAAAACTGTAGATATATTACTTAACCCACTAGGAGTTCCTTCACGTATGAATTTAGGACAAATATTAGAATTACACTTAGGAATGGCCGCTAAAACATTAGGCGTTCACGTAGCAACTCCAGTATTTGATGGAGCCACTCGTGAAGAAATATTAGATGCCCTAAAAGAAGCTGGCTTAGATGAAGATGGAAAAATGGTACTATATGATGGTCGTAGTGGAGAACCATTTGATAACCGTATAAGTGTTGGTGTTATGTACATGATTAAACTAGACCACATGGTTGATGATAAACTTCACGCTCGTTCAACTGGACCATACTCATTAGTCACTCAGCAACCTTTAGGCGGAAAAGCTCAGTTTGGTGGACAACGTTTCGGAGAAATGGAAGTTTGGGCTCTATATGCCTACGGAGCAGCTAACATACTTCAAGAAATGATGACTGTTAAATCAGATGACGTAACCGGAAGAGTTAAAGTTTATGAAGCCCTAGTAAAAGGTGAAGAATTACCTGAATCAGGAGTACCAGAAAGCTTCAGAGTTGTAATCAAAGAGTTCCAAGCACTAGGATTAGATATTACCGTTTTAAATGAAGAAGGAAGATTCGTTGAATTAAAAGAACTTGAAGAAGCCGAAAAAGATTCTTACGTACCAGATACTGATTTGGAAAGTGAAATTTTAAAAGAAAAAGAATTAAATCAAAAAGATAATAATAAAACTGAAGATGATGAAACACCTGAAGATGACAGTACAGAACTAGAAGATGAACTAGAAGATTTTGATTTAAAAGAACCAACTGATGAAGAACTAGAACATTTGGAAGGGGAGGATAAATAATGGACGCAAATAGTTTTGAAGGATTAAGAATTGCCATTGCCTCACCAGAAAAAATCCGTTCATGGTCATATGGTGAAGTTAAAAAAGCCGAAACGATGAATTATCGTACCCTAAAACCAGAACGTGACGGACTTTTCTGCGAAAAAATTTTTGGACCAACCAAAGATTTTGAATGTTCATGTGGTAAATATAAAAGATTAAGATATAAAAATATTATATGTGATAGATGCGGAGTTGAAGTAACAAAATCTAAAGTACGTCGTGAACGTATGGGACATATTGAACTTGCTTCACCCGTATCTCACATTTGGTTCTTTAAAGGCGTTCCATCAAGAATGGGTCTTGTTCTTGATATGTCTCCAAGAGAATTAGAAGAAGTATTATACTTTGTCTCATATGTTGTTTTAGATCCAGGAGATACACCTTTAGAGAAGAAACAAACAATAAGTGACAAAGATTACCGTACTTACTATGAAAAATATGGAAACACATTTAGAGTAGGTATGGGTGCTGAAGCAATAGAAGAACTTCTAAAACAAGTAGATTTAGAAAAAGAAGTTGCCGAAATCAAAAAAGAAATAGATGGTATAAAAGATACCTCAAGTCAAAAACGTATCAGATTAATCAAAAGATTAGATGTGTTAGATGCATTTTTAGAATCAGGAAACCGTCCTGAATGGATGATTTTAAATGCTCTGCCAGTAATTCCACCAGAGTTAAGACCAATGATCCAACTAGATGGTGGTAGATTTGCTACTTCTGATTTAAATGATCTATACAGAAGAGTAATCAATAGAAATAATAGACTTAAAAAATTAATAGATTTGCAAGCTCCTTCAATAATCATTCAAAATGAAAAAAGAATGTTACAAGAAGCTGTAGACGCCTTATTTGATAATGGTAGACGTGGTAAAAACATAACTGGCCCAGGAAATAGACCATTAAAATCACTATCAAGTATGTTAAAAGGTAAACAAGGACGTTTCCGTCAAAACTTACTTGGTAAACGTGTTGACTATTCAGGACGTTCAGTTATTGTTGTTGGACCATCACTTAAAATGTACGAATGTGGTATACCAAAAGAAATGGCTTTGGAATTATTTAAACCACATGTAATAAATGGTTTAGTTTCTAAAGAAATTGCCAGCAACATTAAAGCTGCAAAAAGAATGATTGAAAATCAAGATGAAAGAGTATGGGATATTGTTGAAGAAAAAATTAAAGAACACCCAGTACTACTTAACCGTGCACCTACGCTACACAGACTTTCAATTCAAGCTTTTGAACCAAAATTAATAGATGGTAAAGCTATTCGTCTTCACCCATTAGTATGTACTGGATTTAATGCCGATTTCGATGGAGACCAAATGGCTGTCCATGTACCAATTAGTGATGCTGCGCAAGCTGAAGCTAGATTATTAATGCTTTCAGCCAACAACATCTTATCACCAGCAAATGGTTCGCCAATTGCCACACCAGGCCAAGACATGGTTTTAGGAAACTACTACTTAACCATGGAAAAAGAAGGCGAAGAAGGTGAAGGAAGAGTATTTAGAAATACAAATGATGCTAGAATGGCATATGAAAGAAGAGAAATAACTCTTCACACTCGTATTGCTATACCAGTAAAATCATTTAAATATAAAATCTTCCCAGATAAATATTTAGATAAATATTTAGTAACAACTCCAGGTAAAATTATCTTTAATGAAATATTCCCAGATTCATTCCAATTTATAAATGATGGAAGTGAAGAAAATGCAACTAAAATAACACCTGCTAAATATTTCATAGATAAAGGTAAGAATATTCCTGAAGAAATCAAAAACATGCCTTTAGTAAAACCATTTAACAAAGGCGCAATTGTTCGTATAATTGCCCAAATATATAAAAGATATCAAACTACTGAAACATCAATTATCCTAGATGCAATTAAAGATTTAGGATTTAAATACTCAACTTTATCTGGTATAAGTATTTCAATTGATGAATTTAAAGATAGTAAAATTAAAAAAGAAGTAATAAATGAAGCCAAAGAAAAAGTTGAAAAAATAACTAAACAATTTAAACGTGGACTTATAACAGATACTGAAAGATATGAAAACGTTATTCAAACATGGTTTGATGCTAAAGACAAAATATATGCCGATTTAGATAAACAGTTAAAATCAAATCCATACTCACCAATAACTATGATGATTGAGTCAAAAGCCAGAGGTTCAATTGACCAATATGGACAAATGGCTGGTATGCGTGGAATCATGACAAAACCAACTGGTGATTATGTCGAAATTCCTATTTTATCATCATTTGGTGAAGGAATGACCGTATCAGAATTCTTCACATCAACTCACGGAACTCGTAAAGGTGCCGTTGATACAGCCTTAAAAACTGCTGACGCGGGTTACTTAACAAGAAGACTTGTCGATGTTGTTCAAGATGTTATCGTTAAAGAAGATGATTGCGGAACTGACCAAGGAATTTTAGCTGAAGCTTTCTATAATACTGATGGTACTTTAATTGAACCATTAGAAGAAAGAATTATCGGAAGATATACTAGTAAAAAAATACTACACCCAGAAACAAAAGAAGTATTAGTTGATAAAAATGTTAATATTACTGAAGCTATAGCTGAAAAAATAATCAAAGCTGGAATTACAAAAGTGCCAATAAGAAGTGTTTTAAATTGTAAAACAGATCACGGTGTATGTAAACACTGTTATGGTCGTAATCTAGCAACTGGTTCAGATGTTGAAATAGGTGAAGCTGTAGGTATTATGGCCGCTCAGTCAATTGGAGAACCAGGAACTCAGCTTACCATGCGTAACTTCAACACAGGTGGAGTTGCCGGAGGAGACGATATCACTCAAGGTCTTCCTCGTGTTACAGAAATCTTTGAAGCTAGAAACCCTAAAGGAAAAGCTACAATTTCTGAAATAAATGGTGTTGTAAGTAAAATTGAAGAAGATGGCGGAACATATAAAATATATGTTAAAAACGACGTTGAAACTAAAGAACACGTAACAAACTATGAATCAAAACTTGCCGTTGAAGAAGGCGAAGAAGTAAAAGCTGGAACAAGACTTACCCACGGAGCTATTAACCCTAAAGAACTTCTTGTTGTAACAGACCCTATCACTGTTCAGCAATATATATTATTTGAAATTCAAAAAGTATATCGTTCACAAGGTGTTGATATATCTGATAAACACGTTGAAATAATGGCTAGAAGAATGATTTCTAAGATCAAAATAATTGATTCCGGAGATTCATTATTCTTACCAGGAACAATGGTAAATATAAATCACTTTACCGAAGAAAATAAGAAATTATTGTTAGAAGGTAAGAGACCAGCAACCGGTAAACCAGTATTACTAGGTATTACTAAAGCCTCACTTGAAACAGATTCATTCTTATCAGCTGCTTCATTCCAAGAAACAACAAGAATTTTAACTGATGCTGCTGTTCACGGAAGAATAGATCACTTAAACGGTCTAAAAGAAAATGTTATTATAGGTAAATTAATACCTGCCGGAACTGGAGCAAGAAAATATAAAACAGCTGAATATAGCTTAGAAAATGAGCTATTACAAGATGAACCGCTAGAAGCTTTAGAACAAGAACTAATGGATTAAACCATTAGTTTTTTTTGTAAAGAAAAGTAAATTATCTTGAATTAAAAAAATAAAGAATATATAATATAATTGGAAGGTGATAAAATGAATGAATTAAATGATGAATTAAAATATGAAATGAAAAGTACATTAGTTAGTTTGCACTACGAAGAAGTTGAAAAAGAATTTATGGAAGAAGTTAAAAATCAAATAACTTCCGAAGACATTATAAAACTACTAATTGCTAAAATATATGATATCCCAGAATTAAAAAAAGAAGTAGCTAAAAGGATTAAAACAATTATTGAAGATACTGATTTACCTGAAGTTGATTTTGATATTGAAAATTATATAGAAAAAGTACTAGAATCTTTAAAAGAAAATGAAGAATATAAAAAATTAGCTGAAGAAGATAAAGAAAGAATCGAAATAGAAGCTGAAAACTACTTAAATAATGACTTAGCTTATTCAGATGAACCAATAGAAGATATTGAAGCCGTTAAACCTGACTATGAAACAATTATAAAAGAAGATCAAACAACCAAAATCGAAAGAGAAAAAACTGATTTATATGAAATGTTTAAAAATGACAACGAAAAATATTACACTATAGAAGAAATATTTGAAATGATACCAGAAGATTTTGTTTCTAATGAATTATATAGTGATAGTGAGATTGATCCACTAGCAAACGAAAATCAAAATAAATATTTCTTTGCAAAATTCCATCTTCTATGTAATGAGTTAAAATTAAAAATAAAACCAGAAGAAATAAATGAATTTTTACTTAATAAATATGAAAATTCACTAACAATTAATGATTCAAAAACTAAAAAATAATTAAAGTCTCATTTTAATAAAAAAATGAGATTTTTTATTGTACAATTTATTTACATCTGATATAATATTCTTATAATAAGAATAGGGCGTGGTAACATGCATAGAGCCAGAAGAAATAGAAGCATAATAATAGGTAGTTTGTTAGTATTATTAATGATGATATCTGTAAGTTATGCGGCATTCCAAGCTAGACTTACAATAAGAGGAACAAGTAGAATAACAAGTAACTGGGATGTAAGAATAACTAATGTAACAACCGGAGTAGCAACCGGTGATGCCGAAAATGTAAGTACGCCAACATGGACAGATTTAACTGCCTATATGGAAGCTAATCTCTATGATAAAGGGGCCGCCATGGATTATGACGTAACCATATCAAATAGAGGAACATTCGATGCCAAATTAGATAATATAATAACAACCCCTAGTAGTAATGAAGCAGTCATTATTACTTTTTCTGGTTATACAAAAGGCGAGATGCTACCAAAAGGACAAGATAAAGTAATACATGTAAAAATACAGTATAATCCAAACTATAATGGAACAGCTGAAGTATCAGGAACATCTATAGTAGAATTCCAGTATGTTCAAGGAGAAGGATCAAATATTCCAACTGTAACCACTCATTTACTAACATATAACTATAGTGAAAATGGTGGAACAAGTACGAATGCTGAAAATGAATACTTACCAGAAGGAACGGTAGTAAACCTATCAGGAAAAGTAGCTACAAAAGCCGGATATACATTTGTCGGATGGAATACTGATAAAGATGCACACACAGGTCTTTCATCAACAACAATGTCAGCAGATACAATTTTATATGCGATATTTAGTAAACAAATAACCATAACATTTGATAAAAATGGAAATACATCACAAACAAATTCAAGTGGAACAGCAGTAACAACGCAAACAGTAACGAGAACATGCACATTATGGAATAAAGATGCAAGCTGTAGTGTAACAGCACCAACAATGGTAGCAGCAAGTGGCTTTACAATAGATGGATACTCAACAGGAGCAACCACATATAGTGATTACTGGACCCATAATACAGCTAAAAATGTATCAGCCGATGCCACATGGTATGCGCAAAGTACGAAAGCTGGAGTAGATAGAACAATAACATTCTATAGAAATGGAAATACAAACTTTATCCACGGAGGAACAACGACAACTGGAACCTCAAGAGCAATAACCGTATGTACAACACCAGCAGTACATAATGGAGCAACTCAAGCTGGAAGCTGCACGGCTAATTTCACCATGCCAACAATAACTGCACCATCTAATACACCAAACGTATTAGGCTGGAGTGAAGGAGCAAGTAATAGAACAATCGTATATACATCAGGAGAGGTTGTAAATAATTTAGAAATGACTTCTAATAGAAGTTTGTATGCACAAACTCAAAAAGAAGCTATCCCATTAACCGCAAATTGGAACGCAAATGGAGCAAGCCTTTCAAGTACAACAGCATCGAGCTGTAATATAGCAGCCGCCTATAATGGAGCAACTCAAGGTGGTAGCTGCACTGTAGATGCACCAACAATCACAAGATCAAATTATGATATTATTGGATTTAATACAACCGCTGCATCAACAAGTAATAATTCAAGTTATAATACATCAACAGGTAAATTAACATTAACAACTAGTAATACAGGAAGTACTTGGTATGCCGTAACTAAGAAAACAGCAGCTTTTACCGCAAGCTGGAATGCGAATGGAGCCACTTTATCAAGTACAACCGCAAAATCATGTTATATATATAATACAGATAACAGTTGTACAGTAGATGCCCCAACAATAACAAGATCAAATTATGATATTATTGGATTTAATACAACAGCTGCATCAACCTCAAACAATTCAAGTTATAACTCGTCAACTGGTAAACTTACTTTAACAGCAAGTAATACAGGAAATACCTGGTATGCTGTAACTAAAAAAACAGCAGCCTTTACTGCAAGCTGGAATGCGAATGGAGCCACTTTATCAAGTACAACCGCAAAATCATGTT
>CAZKKR010000011.1:23341-30791 GCA_964553605.1 uncultured Muribaculaceae bacterium
ATATATATAATACAGATAACAGTTGTACAGTAGATGCGCCAACAATAACAAGATCAAATTATGATATTATTGGATTTAATACAAGTGCATCATCAACAAGTAATAACTCAAGTTATAATACATCTACTGGTAAGTTAACCTTATCAAGTAGTAATACAGGAAGTACTTGGTATGCCATAACTAAAAAAACAGCAGCCTTTACAGCTAGCTGGAATGCGAATGGAGCAACCCTATCAAGTACAGCAGCTAAATCATGTAATATATATAATACATCTGATTCATGTACAGTAGATGCACCAACAATAACAAGAACAGATTATGATATTATCGGATTTAATACAACTGCTGCATCAACCTCAAATAATTCAAGTTATAATACATCAACAGGTAAATTAACTTTAACAAATAGTAATACAGGTAGTACCTGGTATGCTGTAACTAAGAAGACATCAGCCTTTACTGCAAGCTGGAATGCGAATGGAGCCACTTTATCAAGTACGGCAGCTAAATCATGTAATATATATAATACAGATAACAGTTGTACAGTAGATGCACCAACAATCACAAGAGATGGTTTTACCATAACAGGATTTAATACAACAGCTGCATCAACCGCAAATAACTCAAGTTATAATACATCAACAGGTAAATTAACATTATCAAGTAGTAATACAGGAAATACTTGGTATGCGATAACAAGTAAGTTAGTAACACTAACATTCCATAAAAATGGAAATACAAGTCAAACAAATGCATCTGGAACAGCTGTAACAGATGAAACTGTAACAAGAACATGTACAATTCAAAATAGTGCAGTGCAGTGTAGTATAACTGCACCAACTATGGTAGCAGCAGACGGTTTTACAATAAATGGATATTCAACAGGAGCAACAACATATAGTAATTACTGGACACATAATACAGCAAAAACAAATATATCAGCAGATGCAGATTGGTATGCGCAAAGTACCAAAGCAGCTGTAAATAGAACAATAAAATTTTATCGAAATAGTAATACAAACTTTATACATGGAGGAACAACAACCACTGGAACATCAAGAACAATCACCGTATGTACAATACCAGCAACCCATAATGGAACAGCGCAAGATACAAGTTGTTCAGCTGACTTTACAATGCCAACAATAACAGCTCCATCAAATACACCAACAGTAATAGGATGGTCTACAGGATCATCAACCAGAACAGCAAGTTATACATCAGGGCAAGTAGTAACAGGTCTAACAATGACAGCTAATAGAAATTTATATGCTCAGTCAAAATCTGATGCAATAAATAGAACAATAACATTCTATCGAAATGGAAATACAAACTTTATTCATGGAGGAACAACGACAACTGGAACATCAAGAACAATAACAGTATGTACCATAGCATCAACATATAATGGAACTGCTCAAGGAACAAGTTGTTCAGCTAGCTTCACAATGCCAACCATAACAGCCCCAAGTGCAACACCAGATGTAATAGGATGGTCAGATGCAGCAGATAATAGAACTGCATCATATACAAGTGGACAAACAGTAAGTAGTTTATCAATGACAGCAAATAGAAGTTTATATGCTCAGTCTCAAAAAGCATCAGTACAATTAACAGCAAGTTGGAATGCGAATGGAGCAAGCCTATCAAGTACATCAGCTTCAAACTGTACTATAGCAGCAGCATATAATGGAGCATCACAAGATTCAAGTTGTACCGTAGATGCACCAACAATCACAAGATCAAATTATGATATTATCGGATTTAATACAACAGCTGCATCAACAACAAATAATTCAAGTTATAATACATCAACAAAGAAATTAACATTAACAAGTAGTAATACGGGTAATACTTGGTATGCTGTAACTAAGAAAACCGCGGCTTATACAGCCACATGGAATTCAAATGGAGCAAGCCTATCAAGTACAACAAGTAAATCATGTTACATATATAATACTGAGACAACATGTACAGTAGATGCGCCAACAATCACAAGAAATGGATATACAATAATTGGATATAATACAAGTTCATCATCAACCACAAATAATTCAAATTATAATACATCAACTGGCAAACTAACATTATCAAGTAGTGGAACGTGGTATGCGATAACAATGAATAATACAGCATATACAGCAAGTTGGGACGACAATGGAGCAACATTATCATTTATGACAGATTCATCATGTACCACATATAACGCTCAAACAAGTTGTACAGTAGATGCCCCAACAATCACAAGAGAAGGATTCACTATAACAGGATTTAATACAACCTCAACTGCAACAGCCAATAATTCAAGTTATAGTACTTCAACAAAGAAACTAACGTTAACAAGTAGTAATACAGGAAATACTTGGTATGCTATAACATATAAAACTTTTACCATAACATATGCAAAAGGAACAGGAGTATCATCTATCAGTCCAACATCAACCAGCGTTTCAAAAACAATTAGAAATAATGCTTCATCAATAGATGTAACTTTGCCAAAAATAAATCCAAGTACAAACTATGAAGTATTGGGTTGGTTTGATGGAGATACAAAGGTAGGAGATTCCGAAGGAACATATGCCGCTACAGGAGCTATAACCCTAACAGCAAAAACTAAAGTACTCCCAGTATTAAAATCATCAACAGGATATAGTTCAAACGTATTAATGGGAAGTTCAGGAATAGCCAAAACAGATGTAACAAGTGTAATATTTGAAAATAGTATAAATATACCACAAGGAGCAACATCTTGGGATGTATCAGCAGTAACTGATAGTGGAGCAGTAATGGCCTGGGTAACAGCCGATCCAAATGATAACACAAAATATGTTCTACACATAGGTGGAGATGGTGGTGTAATAGCAAATACAGGCGCCTCATACCTATTTAATGGATTTACAAACGTAACAAGTATAAATTTTGGTAATAATTTTGATACATCAAGAACAACAAATATGTCATCCATGTTCCAAAAGTGTACAAGCTTAACCAGTTTAGATTTAAGCAATTTTGATACTAGCAAAGTAACAAGCATGTCAAGTATGTTTGATGGGTGCACTGGACTAACAAGCATAGCCTTTGGAGATGGTTGGAGTCATAGCACAGCAACAAGTAATAATATGTTACAAATGTTTATGAATTGTAATAGTCTAACCAGTTTAGATTTAAGTGATTTTGACACGCATAATGTAACAAGTATGCAAAGTATGTTTAGTTCTTGTAGTAGCCTTACAGGAATAACATTTGGAGATGGTTGGAGTCATAGTACAGCAACAAATAATTCCATGCAAGCCATGTTTGGCGGTTGTAATAGTCTTTCAAATATAGATTTAAGTGATTTAGACACAAGCAACGTTACCAAGATGGCAAGTATGTTCATAAATTGCACTAGCCTCACTAGTTTAAACTTGAGTAATTTTGATACCAGCAAAGTAACAAGTATGCAAAGTATGTTTAATTCTTGTAGTAGCCTTACAGGAATAACATTTGGAGATGGTTGGAGTCATAGTACAGCTGCAAGTAACACTATGAATGGCATGTTTTCTGGTTGTAGTAGTCTTACAAGTCTAGATTTAAGTGATTTCGATACCAATAATGTAACAAGCATGGCAAACATGTTTCAAAATTGTTCTGGATTAACAAGTATAACCTTTGGAACAGGCTGGAGCCATAGCACGGCTACAAGCAATAACATGGCATATATGTTTCTTGGGTGCACAAGCCTAACTAGTTTAAACTTAAGCACATTTGATACCAATAATGTAACAAGTATGAGCAATATGTTTTATAACTGTAGTGGACTAACAAGCATAACCTTTGGAGATGGTTGGAGTCATAGCACAGCAACAAGCAATAACATGTCATATATGTTTGATAACTGCAGTAGTCTTATCAGCCTAGATCTAAGCTCATTTGATACGAGTAATGTAACAGATATGTCACATATGTTTTATAAATGCTCAAATCTCACCAGTTTAAATGTAAGCAATTTTTATACAAGTAATGTAACAGATATGTCAAATATGTTTTATAATTGTGCCAATCTTACAACATTGAAACTATGTTCGTTTAACACAACAGCCGTAACAAATATGAATTGGATGTTTCAAAATACAACCAATATGCAAGCAATTTTCGTAGGAACTGGATGGGATGCAAGTAATGCCACCACAAGTTCTATGTTCAGTGGTAGTGGAGTAAGTGCAGTAACGCAGCTTGCAAGTTGTAAACTAGACATAGGAATTTCAGTTGCCTCTGCTACAACACCAAGTACCATAACCCTAACGGTATCTGATTCGCAAAATAATAACATAACAAATTATGAATATTCTATAGATGGTGGTACAACATGGTATACTCAAACAAATCCAAATATAGGAGCAAACATATACACATTTACTGGACTTACTATGAATACCCAATATACCTTAAAAGTAAGAGTGACAGATAGTGATAACAACCAAACAGTTAAAACCTTAAACGTAAGAACTGATAATATAGCTGCTCCTACATTTAGTGAAAATGTTTCAGGAGAAGTAATAATCACATATCCTTCAGGATGTTCTAGTCCATATGTATGTTCATATAAAATAGAAGATGGAAATGAAATAACTGTAACTGGAAATCAAACACTACCATTCGCAACCGATGGAATAGTAGATGCTAAAGTAACAGTTGATACTAATACAGTAACTAGTACATATAACTTAAGAAAAGTAGATTTATATGTATCAAGTTCAGGAAACGACACAACAGGCTATGGAACGCAAGCAAAACCATATGCAACTATCGGAAAAGCCTATGAGTCAGCTTCAAGTTCAAGAGCGGCAACAATACATATTATGACTAACATCAATGTTGCAAACAATATTTCAATGACCCAAAATAAAAACATAACAATAGATGCTACAACAAGTTATAGAACAATCAAGAGAGCTAATTCAAATGTAACCCCAGTAATTTTAGTAACAAGTGGTAGTATAAACCTAGACGGAGTTATAATTGATGGAAGTCAATACTTAACCCTCACGGATGGTCCTTTATTATCTGTTGCCGGTCAAGGCACTACAGCAACAATCGGCAGTGGCAGTAGACTATCAAGCGGTTCGGCTAGAGGTCTTTATGTAAATAATGGCGCATCAGCTACTTTAAATGGAACAATTGAATTATGTAATGCTCCATCAGGAACTGACGGTGGTGGCATATACATAGGCGCAAATTCAACCGTAACTCAAAATGTTGGCAGTCAAATAACGGAAAGTGGTACCAACAGTGGTAATGGTGGGGGAGTATACATTGCTTCAACTGGAACATTTAATACTAGTGGCATAATATACGAAAATAGTGCTGCTAATGGTGGCGGCATATATAATAATGGAGGAACCGTAAACATTAACGAAGGAAGCAATATAAGTTATAATGGTGCTTCAGCTGGAAGTGGTGGTGGTATATATAGTAACGGCGGAACAGTTACCTTGAACGGAACCACCAACGGAGGAATAATACAAAACAATACCACCGCAGGATCAGATACTGGTGGTGGCGGTATTAATATGCATGGTGGAACTCTCACCGTAAATAAAGGAACAATAACTGAAAATACCACAGTTGCTTATGGCGGTGGAATTGATTCAACCGCAGCAGCTAATATAAATATTAATGGCGGAACTATTTCAAATAATACAGTTAGTACCGGAATGGGTGGAGGAGTTCACTTAGGAACGAATGTAACAGGTACAATGACAAACGGAACAATAACTGCAAATCACGCCAATGGTACTGAATCATCAACCGGAAACGGCGGTGGAATGAGTATTCAAACTACAGCAAATATGACAATATCAGGAGGTACAATTAGTAATAACGTTGCCAATAGATACTATGGCGGAATAGCACTTCTAGGAAATACCACAAATAGTGGAGAATTAACCATCTCAGGTGGAACTATTTCAGGAAACACAGCAACTAACTTCGATGGCGGCGGAATAGGAGTTGAAGGAGATCTAACCATGACAGGTGGTAGCTTAACAAGTAATACAGGTAGATATGGTGGAGCCATTTATATCAATAATAATGGGACATTTAACTTACGTGGTGGAAGTATTACAAATAATGTTTCAAGAACTGCCTATAATGGTGTTAACTACGGAGCTATATATAAAACATCTGGTGCAACATACAATGTAAATACATCAGGAAGCCAATATTGTAACAACAATGGTCAATCAAATATAAATACACAGTGTATCTTTAATACAACAACCACAATAACAATAACATCTAGTAAAACAACTCAAGATACGCAAACATGTACACACAATAATGCTTCATTTGGTGGTTATGGATATAGATATAGATTTAATATTACCGTAACAAACGGTAGTGTAACTGGTGGTAAAATGTGTTATGCCCCTGATTCATCAAGTACAACATCATACTGTGCCACATATAGAAATAGTGGACTTTCATCCGGAAATGCTGGATATGCTTGCTTTGTCGGAACAAACACATGGGATTTCTATAGAGCAAATTACTGCGTTTATGCAATTGTAAATGCCAGCAACAATGCAACAAAAACAAAATATCAATGTTAAGAGGTGATAAAATGAAAAAAGTTTATTTAACACTTATGATATTGTCAGCAGCATGTATAATCTTTGTAACTGCTAATAGACATATCTTAGATAATAGTGTTACCTATACAAAAGAAGATTTAGAAGAAAAAACTAATGAAATCGCAACCAAAGTAACTGATACCAATTTAACATACAATGAATTTACAAAAATAGTTGGTAAAAAAGTACCCAATGTTCATATAGCTGTTGGACCAAACTCTTATCTCAGAAACAAACCAGAAGCAAAATTAATAAAAAAATACAATTTAGAAAAATATGTAAAAATTCAAGAAGAATTGGTTCAAAAAGTTGAAAGAAAATATCTAGATAATTTAAACTATGAAGTAGTAGATACAACATTCACTAGTAATGAATTCTGTCAAAAAATTAAAATCACCTCATATTACTATGCAGCTTACCTAGATGACTTAATAAATATAACAACAAATTTATTAGATAAAGATTTAGAAGATATAACTAAAAGTGAAAAAACACAAGTAGAATATTACAAAGCCCAAGTTATCGCTCTAAAAGTATTAGATAATCATTTAGATGAGTATGATAATGTAACTAATGAAAGTGTTGAAATGCCTGTATGCTACGTAAACGGAAAGTTTAAAAACTCTGATGAAGCTATTAGTTTTATTGAAAGTCTCCAAGGTGGAAGATATAAAAATATGGATTTTTCAAATAACGAAAATATCAAAAAAGCCGATGAGAGAGTAAAAACTTACGTTGAAGAAGCTAAACAAATACAAATATAAAAAAAGAACTAATAAATATTGAAGTTGTCAACGAAAAGTAGACAGTAAAAAGATATTATTTAAAACCTAGTT
>CAZKKR010000012.1:0-577 GCA_964553605.1 uncultured Muribaculaceae bacterium
TTTGCCAACAGTCGTTTTTCCGGCACCCATAAAACCACACAAAAATATGTTGTTTGACAGGCAACATATTTTTTGTTATCTTTTTTTAATTTTGGTATGTTTTTGATATTTATCCATATTAGTTAAAATTTCATAAGTTTTATTCGTATAATACAGACTGTTTTCGCATAACTCTATGGTGTTTTTTTTATAAGCCTTATTTATTAATTTGTTTAATTATATTAAGTTTTCTTCTCCTAATTTTTCTTTTATGGAATTTAAATTATTATTTATCCGACTTTCAATGATAATATTTTTATATTTTTCATAAAATGGCTTAGCAATAAATTTTATTTTTTCATATAGCGTCCCATCTTCTATTTTGGAAGTTTCCTTATTATTAATAATATATATATTATTTTCGTGCATTATTCGCATTATGTCTTGAGTAATTAATTCATTTATTATTTCTGTAAAAATTACTGAATTATATTTTTCTTTTTTTGATTTTCTTTTGCTTAATTTTAAATTGTTGTTTTTTTGTTTTGAATATACTATTTTAGACCAAGCACATTTTAAAACTATTCCTTAGTGAAAC
>CAZKKR010000012.1:587-29411 GCA_964553605.1 uncultured Muribaculaceae bacterium
TTATTTCTCTTTCTATGCAGTGGTTTAATTCATGAATTATTGTTGCATCTATATAATTACTATTTGTATTTAAATCATATATAATAATCGAGTATAGTATATTTTTATTGTTTTTTCTTATAAAGTTTGGGACAGTTATTGAATTATTTTCTATTAATCTATATGCATTTGCGAAAGTCTTTTCTAAAAAATTCATATTTTCAATTTCTTCTTTTGTATTTATTCCAGTTAAGGCTTCATTATATTCTATTTTTTCAGCACTATTTAATACTTTTACCATGGTTTTTACATATTTTTGTTTTTTTTCTGGCAATTTTTGGCAGCATATTTTTGCCATTTCGTTATAATTTTTACATTTAGTGAAGTCTTTTTTTAACTCATTATATTCTATTTTGTTTAATTTTGTTTCTAATTGTTCTATAAATATATTTAAGTATTTTTGATCTAATTTATCTATTAATTTTTTATTGTATTTTTGAATGAGTTCTATTTCTTTGTATTTTTCTTTTTCTACCTTTATTTTTCTTTTTGTTTTTTTAAATTCATTTTTAATTTTTTTTAAATATCTATTTATACTTATTCTTTCATTTATACTTAACATTTCCTCATTATTAATATTAGGGTATATTTTGTTTAAGTGATTTATAAATATATTTTTTAATACTTTGGTATTTAATTGTTCATTTAGCCACTGTCTTAATATAGCTTCGTATGACTCAATGTCTTGGCTTGAAATATTTAGTTTTTTTAAAAAATCATATAAATTTTCATATTCAATCATTCTATACGTTTTTGATAGTTCATTTTTTTTATCATAATATTCGAGCTTTGAAATGTGGGTTATTATGAGGATATTATTGATTTTTTCTTCAATCATATTTCGGTATTCTTCACCATAAAATTCTATAAACACTTCCTTTATTAGCGGAAGTTTTTTTTCTATTTCAAATTTGGCATTTATATTTTTCATAGAACTCTCCTAACTGAGAAGTTATCTTATATATTTTTTTTGTTTTTGTCAAATAAAAAAAGCCCATTAGGCTTATTTTTAAAATGGTGCTGGAAACAGGACTCGAACCTGCGACCTGCTGATTACGAGACAGCTGCTCTACCAACTGAGCTAATCCAGCACATTTAAATTATACACTATTTTGATTAATTTGACTATATTTTTTGTTTGTGTTAGGATATTTCTCGCAAAGGGGGATAAATTATGGAAAATGCTAATAATAATGAGTCTGTAGAGGCCGAAAATCTTATGTTTTTTGGATTATTTCAACTTCATTTAGATGCTAAAGGAAGAATCGCTTTACCGGCATATATTGGTAAAAAATTTGAACCAAAGCAAGAACTTGTTTTAACGAAAACATATAATCATCATTATCCAGTAATTGCGGTATTTCCTAATATTGAACGTCATCAAGAAGGCATCAATTTTTATGATTGTATGAAAGATTTTTCTATTGATGATAGGCGTAATATATGGAATGCAAATACGATGGTTTTTCCTATGGACTTAGCTAAAAGAATAACTTTAAGAAGACATTTTAAAGAATTTATACCAGAAAATAAAGAAATTACAATTTTTTGTCAAGGATTATGGTTTGAATTTTGGAAAACGGATGATTATAATGAATATAAAGCTTATCTTGATAAAAAATTAGAAGAAGAAATACAAAATCAAAAAAGACTTACTAAGTAAGTTTTTTTTGATTATTTTTTTAAATAGTGTATAATTTTATTAGGTGATTATATGTCAGTTATTAAAGTAATGGATGAACTTTTAGCTAATAAAATTGCGGCTGGAGAAGTTGTTGAAAAATGTGCTTCAGTGGTTAAGGAACTTGTCGAAAACAGTATTGATGCGGGAGCTAGTGAAATTAAGGTTTTGCTTGAAAATGCGGGAACTAAAGAGATAAAAGTTATCGATAATGGAAAAGGAATGGATAAAGAGGATGCGGTTTTAGCTTTTTCAAGGCATGCCACTAGTAAAATAGATAATGAAGATGATTTGTTTAGACTTAACACATTAGGTTTTAGAGGCGAAGCTTTAGCTTCTATTGCAGCTGTTAGTAAGGTTGATTTAAAAACTTGCGATAAAGATATGGGAACGCATGTTGTAATAGATGGTGGTAAGATTATAGAAGTTTCTAAGGGCGATGCTAGAAGGGGCACAATAATTACTGTTAGTGAGCTTTTTTATAATACCCCAGCTAGACTTAAACATATGAAAAGTTTATATACAGAACTTGCAAATATTACTGATTATATGAATAAACTTGCTTTATCACATCCAGAAATTAGATTTGTTTTACAAAATAATGATAATGTTATTTTAAAAACGGATGGGTCTTCTAATATTTTAAAAGTTATTCAAAATATATATGGTAATGATGTTACTAAAAAAATGGTTTTTGTATCTGGAGAAAATGCTGATTATGAAATTAGTGGCTATATTTCTTTACCAGAAGTACATAGATCTAGTAGAAATAATATGGTAACTATTGTAAATGGAAGAGTGGTTAAAAATATGGATATTAATAGAACTATTAATGATGCTTATCACTCTTATAAACCTGATAATAGATATCCAATTACGGTTTTAAATATTACTGTTGATCCTAGTGTTATTGATGTTAATATTCATCCCACTAAAATGGATATTAAATTTAGTAAAATGGATACTTTACTTGAGCTTATTAAAGAGGTTGTTGTAAAAGGGATTGCTAATCGAAATTTAATTCCAGAGGTTTCTATCAAAAAAGAAAAACCAAAAAGGGAAGAAATTAAATTTGATTTAGAAAGGCATTCTTCTAAAGTCTCTGAAAAGGCGGAAATTATCTTTCCAGAAGAGTCTTTAAGTATTAATGATGATTTAATATATGAAGATGAGGATAGTGGGGATGTTGTTCAAATTATTAGCGATAATGAAGAAGAGTTTATGCCTGAAATGTATCCGGTGGGTCTTGTTCATGGAACTTATATTATTTGTCAAAATGAAAAAGGCATGTACATTATTGACCAGCACGCAGCTAAAGAAAGGTGCAATTACGAAAAATTTAAAAAAGAGATGGGCAAGCCTAATATTTCTAGTACTCCACTTTTATTTCCAATTACTATTGAGCTATCTAACAATGAATTTATGATATTAAAAGAAAACATGCATATTTTAGAAGATATGAAATTTAAAATAGAAGAATTTGGTATTAATTCAGTAGTTATTAAAGAACATCCTACATGGATAATGGGGGATATAGAATATGCGATTAGAAAAATTATTGAAATAGTAATCGCAACTGAAAAGAATTTTGATATAGAAAAATTTAATGAAAAAATTGCTACTATGATGAGCTGTAAGAAAGCTATAAAAGCTAATACTAATATAACTTTAGAAGAAATGGAAGCTTTAATTAATGATTTAAGAAATTGTAAAAATCCATTTAATTGTCCACATGGTAGACCAACGATGATTTATTATTCAAATTATGATTTAGAAAAACTATTTAAAAGAAGCGGTTTTGATGTTATCAAATAGGAGGTGAAATAATGGTTTATTTAGATTATAGTGCGACTAGTCCGGTTGATAAAGAAGTTATGGATAGTTTTGTAAAAGCTAGTTCTTATTTTGGCAATCCTAATTCACTTCATAATCTTGGAGTAGAAGCCAAAAGATTAATAGATGCTTCAACTAATAAAATTGCTAGTATACTTAATGTTAAAAATGAAGAAATCATTTATACTTCGGGGGCTAGTGAAGCTAATAACACTATAATAAAAGCTATGGAAAAGTATAAAAATAGGGGAAAACATATTATTACAACAGAACTTGAGCATTCTTCTATTAATGAACCATTAAACTATTTAAAAGAAAAAGGTTTTATCATTGATTATGTACCATTAATAGACGGTGCTGTCGATATAAAATCTTTAGAAGAAATGCTTGATGATGTTTGTTTAGTTACTATTAGTATGGTAAATAGTGAAACAGGAATTAGACAGCCGATTGAAGAAATAGGAAAATTACTTAAAAAGTATCCAAAGATATTTTTTCATACTGATATTACGCAAGCTGTTGGTAAAATTAAATTTGATTTAACTAATGTTGATTTTGCCAGTTTTTCAGCACATAAGTTTTTTGGTTTTAAAGGGATAGGTGCTTTATATAAAAAAGAAAATATTAATATTATGCCTTTAATTCATGGAGGAAAAAGTACAACCATTTATCGTAGTGGTACACCAGCTACGGAACTTATTGTTAGTATGGCTAAGGCTTTAAGGCTTGCTTATGAAAATATAGATAAAGATTTAAGTAGAATTAAAGAGCTTAATTTATATTTAAAAGAAGGTTTGGCTAAATATGATAAAGTGTTTATAAATAGTAATGAAAACTCTATTTATCATATTTTAAATTTTAGTGTTATAGGAGTTAAACCGGAAACTTTTATGCATAGTTTAGAGGAAGATGATATTTATATATCAACACAAAGTGCTTGCTCAACTGGCAATTATTCAAAAAGTGTTTTGGCTATAACTGGTGATATGCAAAGAGCCTCTAGTAGTTTAAGAGTTAGTATTTCTAGAAAAACTACTAAAGAGGAAATAGATAAATTTTTAAAGGCTTTTGATAGAAGTTATAATAAATTAATTGGTTGACTTTAAATAAAAAAATTGTTAATATTTTAATGAAAGTTATAGGTGATAATATGAAAAAATTTATAGTAGAAAAAGAGTTTTGGGATTTATTCCCTGATTCAGCAATAGGCATTCTTGTTTTAGAGAATGTTAAAGAAAATATTAATATTTCTGATAAAGAAGCAGAAGAAATTAAAAATTTATTAGAAAATGCTAATAAAGAAGCTTCAAAATATTTAACTAGTGATGTCATTTCAGAAAATGAAGTTGTTAAAGTGTGGCGTGAAGCTTATCAAAAATTTCCTACTAAGAAAGGCGCTAGATGCTCTTTGGAAAACTTACTTAAACGTGTTTTACATGATAATCCAGTAGGAACTATTTTTCCATCTGTTGATATTACTAATGCAATTTCACTTAAGTATGCACTTCCAATTGGAGCAGAGGATAGAGATAAATTAGATGGCGATATTCATTTAGGAGCAATGAAAGGTGGCGAAAAATTTTTGCCAATTGGTTCAGAAAAAGAAGAACCACCTTATGAAGGTGAGATTGCTTATTATGATAATTATGGTGCTGTTTGCCGTTGTTTAAATTGGCGTGATGGTAAAAGAACACAAATCGATGATGATACAACTGCTGAATTTATCGCAATGGAATGTATTGATCCTAATAGGGTAGAAGATTTAGAAAAAGCACTTTCTGAACTTCAAGATTTAATGGTAAAATATTTAGGTGTTAAAGTTTTTGATAAACAGATAATAACAAAAGAAAATCCTTCTATGGATATAGAATAAACGGTGATATAAATGTTTGAAAATTTAGGTGATAGACTTCAAAATGCTTTAAATAAAATTAAAGGTTATGGAAGAATATCTGAAGAAAATATTGGTGAAGTAACTAGAGAAATTAGACTTGCTTTACTTGAAGCAGACGTAAATTATAAGGTAGTAAAAGAATTTATAAATAATGTTAAAGATAAAGCTTTAGGTGAAGAGGTTAAAAATAGTTTAAAACCGGGTGAAGTTTTTGTAAAAATTGTGAAAGATGAATTGGTGTCTTTGCTTGGTAATGAGGCGGAACCATTAATTGTCGTTAAGCCGATGACTATTTTAATGATGGTTGGTCTTCAAGGTAGTGGTAAAACGACAACTACTGGTAAGCTTGCTTTACTTTTAAGAAAAAAATATGGTCTTAAACCTTTAATGGTAGCATGTGATGTCTACCGTCCAGCAGCTATTGATCAGTTAAAACAACTTGGTAAAGAATTAAATATAGAAGTTTACAGTGAAGGTAAAGGTAATCCAGTCGAAATTGCTAAAAATGCAGTAGAATACGCTAAAGAAAATGGATACAATTATGTTTTAATCGATACTGCTGGTAGACTTCATATTGATGAGAATTTAATGGGTGAGCTTCAGGATATTAATAAAGCTGTTGATCCTAATGAAATTCTTTTAGTACTTGATAGTATGATGGGGCAAGATGCGGTTAATGTAATAACTGGTTTTGATGAAGTTTTGCCAATTACAGGTTCTATTTTAACCAAATTAGATGGTGATACTAAAGGTGGAGCGGCTTTATCAATAAGACATTTAACGAATATTCCAATTAAGTTCATTGGTGTTAGTGAAAAGATGGATGGCTTAGAAGCATTTTATCCTGAACGTATGGCTAACCGTATTTTAGATATGGGCGATTTAATGGGAATGATTGAAAAAGCTGAAAGTGTGATTGATGAAGATGAAGCTTTAAAAACCGCTCAAAAACTTCAAAAAGGTAAATTTGATTTAGAGGATTTTTTAAATTCGTTTAAGCAAATTAAAAAACTTGGTCCACTTGAAAATTTGATTAAATTAATCCCAGGAGCAAAAAAAATGGGACTTAGTAATGTAAATATTGACCCTAAAGATTTAGCCCATATAGAAGCTATTATTTTATCAATGACACCAGCTGAAAGAAAAAATCCAGATTTATTAAAATCTAGTAGGAAAAGAAGAATTGCAGCTGGAAGTGGTAGGACTGTAGAAGAGGTAAATAAATTACTTAAACAATTTGATCAAATGAAAATTATGATGAAACAAATGAAAAATGGTAACTTTAAAATGCCATTTTAGAAATCTTGATTAATTCAAGGTTTTTTTGTTAATTTATGTAAAGTATAAAAATGTAATATTTAAATGTATGTAAGTATGTGTTATAATCAAAATGTAGAATATATAAGGAGGTAAATATGAAAAAGAATATTGTTATTGGAATTCTGATAGTTATTATTTTAATTATGGGAGGAGCACTTATTTATTTTAATGTTAGAGTTGATAAGGCAAAAAGTAATTCTAATTGCGCAGTAACTAGTAATGTAAAAGAAAATTCATCTCAATCTATTTCTGAAGTTACAAAAGAGGAACAAACTACTGAGGAACGCCAAAACAGTAATTATATTAATGCAGTTTATTGGAATGGTGATGGTGGCGAAAAAAGTGAAGTAGTATTATTTAATGATGGAAAATGTTTGTTTTTAACTGTTGATTCTGAATATAATTTGGGTACTTATAAAATTGAAAATGGCAAACTAATTGTGACTTTAGAAGTATATGATGAAACGCAAACTATTACTTATAATATTTCTAGTGATCATGGTATTATAACTTCAGAAAATGGTTTAAGTTTAAAAAAATTAAGTTAATATAAAAGAGCTAAAGTTTAATTTAGCTCTTTTAATTTTATTTCAATACCTAAAGCACCATATTTTTTTTCTTCTTCTTTGGTATAAAAATTATTCATGATACTGGCATCATCAGTTTCTTTTAATCCAAATCTTTTGTGATCAAAATTATTAAATAATTCTTCAAAGGTGTTATATTTGTGTAAATTTATAACTGTTACTTCTAAAATTTCATTTGTTTCAATATTTCTAAATTCAATGGTGTCATTTATATTTATTAATCTTCTTTTTTCATCATTAAGTCTTATTTCAATATCTTTTTCTTTATTTTTGATTGCTTTAAATGCAAAGTCAACTAATTTCATTTTATGTTTCATAATCTTCTCCTTTATTTATAGTATATATGCTATATATATCAGCGTCAATGTCTATTAAAAAAATAATGACTTAAAAGTCATTATTCATGAATTTAGCGCAGCACCCAGGATCATTATTAATTATTTGGTTTTCTAAAGAACAAGTGTATTCTGGGGTATATGTATGATTATAAATATGTTTGTTAATAACATGGGTATGAATTGGACAAATATGATTAACTTCGTGACAGATTTCTTTTTCAATACATTTATTTATTGCTGGTTCAATTATAGGGTTATTGCACCCACAGTTATTCATAGGCATTCCCATACCAAAATTTCTTCTAAACATTTTTGCCTCCTTATCTAGTGTATGATATGTTTTAATAGTTTTTTTGAATAAGCAAAAAGTTTATTTAAATAAAAAAATCTACTTTTGTAGATTATTTTGTTAGTATATTATATACTTCTTCGACAGAAATGGATTTTGGTTTATTTTTATATTGTGGGATTAGATGAAGGTGATAGTGTTTTACTTCTTCAGCTATTCCATTATTTTGGGCTAGAGTAAGGCCATCTATATGTAATTTTTCTTCTAGTAATTTTCCTATTTTTCTAGCTGTTTCCATTATATGAGATAATGTTTCATTATCAATATCATATAAATCTAAGAAATGTTTTTTTGGTATAATTAAAGTATGTCCTAGACTATTTGGATTTATGTCTAAAAATACTAATACTTTTTCATCTTCATATAATTTATATGATGGTATTTCTCCGTTTATTATTTTGCAAAATATATCCATATTAATCATCTCCTACAGTTAGTATATCATTTATTAAAAAAAGAGTAAACTTTTAAAGTGTACTCATTTTAGTGAATATCTGCGAATATTCTATTATATTATTAGATAAATTTATATTATTTATTCAAAAAAATAGTAAAAAGTGTTAAAATATTAGAGGTGATGCAAATGAACACATTAAGAATTGAAAATTTAACTGTTACAGTCGAAGATAAAGTTATTTTAAAAGATTTTAATTTAGAAATTAAATCCGGTGAAATACATGCGATTATGGGGCCAAATGGAACAGGGAAATCTACCTTAACTAAAGTTATTATGGGAGATCCTAATTATAAAATAAAAAAGGGCAAAATATATTATAATGATAAACTTATAAATAAAATGCCAGTAAATGAAAGAGCAAAGTTAGGTATATTTTTAGGTATGCAGATGCCGCTTGCAATTGAAGGGGTTACTAATGCTGATTTTTTAAGAACCGCTTTAAGAGCTAAAGATGGAGATAATTTTAAATTATATTCTTTTATTAAAAATATCGAAAAACTTACAAAAAAATTACATATGGATCCTGATATGATTCATAGAGGAGTTAATGATGGTTTTTCTGGCGGTGAACGCAAGAAAAATGAAATATTACAAATGTATTTATTAAATCCTAGTTTAGTTTTATTAGATGAAATTGATTCTGGTCTTGATGTTGATAGTCTAAGAATTGTCGGTAAAAGTGTGATGGATTATTATGACGAACAAAAACCTGCTATTTTGCTTGTAACTCATTATCATAGACTTTTAAATTATATAAAACCTAATTATATTCATATTATGAATGAAGGTAAAATAGTTTTAAGTGGTGATGAAAGTTTAGCTTTAGAAATAGAGAAAAAAGGTTATGAAGAAATAATTAAAGAGGGTAAAAATGAATAGGTTAAAAATAAGTAATGATGATATTATTTTAACCGAAAAAGATGATAAATTAACCTTTTCTTTAAATAATAATAGTAAATTTTTAGGTGTTCAAAATGTTAAGATTAGAGTAAAAGAAAGTACGGATTTAATTATAGAATGTGAAAATGTTATTAATAAATTAGATATTACGGTAAATATTTTAGAAGGTGTTCATTTAAATATTTATGAGTTTAAAAATGATGGTGATTATAAATTTCAATATAAGTATATTTTAGGGGAAAATAGCCATTTAAATATTGAAAGGGTTATTGATGTTTCAAGTATTAATGAGATGACTATTGTTAATTTAGATGGTGAAAATGCAGAAGTTAATTATAATTTAAAGACTATTAGTAAAAATGAAGAAAAATATAATTATTTGGTTTATCATAATGCAAGTAAAACAGTAAGTAACATAGTAAATAATGGTGTTAATATTTTAGATGGCAAACTAGAATTTAATGTTTCTTCTTTTGTCCCTAATAATATTAAAAAATGTATAGTTAATCAAGAATCTAGGATTATTAATATGACGGATAATTTATGCATTATAAAACCTAATTTATTTATTGATGAAGAAGATGTAAGTGCTAATCACAGTGCTTTAATTGGAACTTTTAAAGCTGAAGAGGTATTCTATTTAATGAGTAGAGGAATTAGTAAAAAAGAGGCTGATAGTTTACTTACGCGTGGTTTTTTAATGAAAGGTATAAATTATCATAAAGATATTTTAGAAAGTTTAATAAGCAAGTATTGGAGGTGATACTATGAATAGAGAAGATTTTAGTGTTTTAAATACTGGAGTAATTTATTTTGATAATGGGGCGACTACATTAAAACCTACTATTTTGTCAGAAGCGGTTTCTGATTATTATAATTTTTATAGTGCTAATGCTCATAGAGGTGATTACGAAATGAGTATTAAAGCAAGCTCTATGTATGAAAAAACGAGATCATTAGTAAAAGATCTTATTAATGCTTCTTCAGAAAAACAAATAGCTTTTACGAGCGGGACAACTGATTCTATTAATAAAATAGTTTTCGGTTATTTTAAAGATGCATTAAATGAAGGAGATGAGGTTTTACTTACTAAAAGTGAGCACGCTTCCAATCTTCTTCCATGGTTTGAGCTTGCTGATTTAAAAGGGTTAAAAATTAAATATATTACTCTTGATAATAATCATGAAGTTACTTTAGAAAATGTTAAAAAAGAGGTAACTGAGAAAACTAAAGTTATTTCTATTGCTCATGTTTCTAATGTGGTTGGTGATGTTAGACCTATAAAAGAAATAATAGAATACGCCCATAAAAATAATATATTAGTTTTAGTTGATGGGGCGCAAAGTGTTCCTCATTTAAAAATTGATGTTAAAGATTTAGATATAGATTTTTTAGCGTTTTCAGCTCATAAAATGTGCGGTCCAACAGGAGTTGGTGTGATATATGGAAAAGAAGAATTATTAGATAATATTAATCCAATTATTTTTGGTGGGGGTATGAATGCTGATTTTAATACTGATGGAACTAGAGTTTATAAAACAATGCCAGATAGGTTAGAAGCTGGAACCCCTAATATTGCGGGAGTTATAGGTTTTGGTTATGTTATCAATTATTTAAAAAAGATAGGTTTTGACAATATTCATAATTACGAAATGGAACTTAAAAAGTATTTGGTTAATAGATTAAAAGAAGTGCCAGAAATAGAAATGTATAATGAAAATAGTAAAAGTGGGATTGTAACATTTAATTATAAGGATATTTTTCCTCAGGATTTAGCAATTTATTTAGATAAATATAATATTTGTGTAAGAGCTGGTAATCACTGTGCAAAAATACTTAAAGATGAAATTAATATTAAAAATACATGTAGAATTAGTTTATATTTTTATAACACTAAAGATGAAATTGATAAATTAATAGAAGTTTTAAAAAATCCTAAGATAAAAGAAGAAATTATTTAATTTCTTTTTTTTAGTAAACTTGTGTAAAAAAAACGCCATTTTATTGAAATATAATGTTTATTATATAATTAGGTTAAAAGTGGGAGGACATAAAATGGATGAAAATAATTTTAAAGATAAGCTAGATAAGTATAATGAAGTTAAAAAAGAATATGAAGACGTAAAATTAAATAAAGATTATAAACCTGGAGAAAAGAATGAAGAGCCAGTTCAAACTATGTGGGAACTAAAGTGGGTAAGACTTGCGATGAAAGGTATTATTCAGCCACAGCAGATAGAACAAAATGGACGTATATCTATTATGGCATCAAGAACTCCTGACGGATTTGTCGATGTTCCAGAAATTTTAGCTGCTGATGTTGAAAGTGGGAAATTAGATCCTACATTATTCTCGCATGAGCAACTTAGAATGATGGCTATTGAAAGACATGAACTTACTACAGGCAGTTCTTTTGGCTTACCATATGATGAGACGGAAAAGTATAATGATACTAATTTAAAACATACTTTATAATGTTATTATATTTTAATCATTTTTAGTTAGTTTAATAAACTAACTTTTTATGTAATGGTAATTTTGGGAGAGATAGAATGAATAATAATGATATTGAACTTGTTAAAAAAGCTCGATTGAATGCATATTCACCATATAGTAATTTTAAAGTAGGGGCTTTACTTAAATGTCGGAACGGAAAAGTTTATATGGGATGCAATATCGAAAATAACGGAATCCAAAGTATTTGTGCTGAACGTGTGGCTTTTTCTAAAGCTATTTCTGACGGTGTTTTGGACTTTGAAAGTATATTGGTGGTAGGAGGTCCAAAAGATGAAGAAGGTACAGAAGAATGTTTGCCATGTGGATATTGCAGACAATTTATGAGCGAATTTGTTTCCAAAGATTTTAAAATATATACGATATGTGATGGTAAATTAAAAGAGTATAAAATGGAAGAAATTTTACCTTATGGTTTTAAACTATGATATTTATTTGATTAAATAATATATTTAATATATAATTATTTTGAGGTGCTTATTATGAAAAAATGTGCGCTTATTTGTAATCCTAATAGTGGGAAAAATGACAAAAAAGTTTTAATTAAAGAGTTTGAAGAAATTCTTTTAAAAAATGACTATGAAACTGAAGTTTTTTATACTAAGTATTCTGGTCATGCTAAAAAAATAATTAGTGAACTTGAATATAAGGACTTAGTTATTTCACTTGGTGGGGATGGAACTTTTAATGAAATTGTCACCGGTAATTTAAAAAGGAAAGATAAACTTATAGTTTCACATATTCCTCTTGGAACAGCTAATGATTTGGGGGCTATGTTTGGAATGGGAAAGGATCCTGTTTTAAATCTTGAAATGATTTTAAATGGGGTAGTTAAGCAAGTTGATATATGCCGAATAAATAAAAATCCATTTGTCTACGTTGCTGGCATTGGTAAGTTTGTTAATATCGCTTATGATACTCCGCGTGATATGAAAAAGAGGTGGGGGTATTTAGCTTATTTAATGAATGCATTTAAATCATTTAATAGTAAGACTAAACTTTTTGAAATTACTTATACGTTAAATGGTGAAGAATATACAGGACTTTATTCATTTATGCTTATTTGTAACGCTTCTAGAATGGGCGGTATTAAAATGCTTCAAGATGTTAAAATGGATGATAGTAGGTTTGAAGTATTATTATCAAATATTACAGCAAAAAAAGATATTGTAAAAAGTTTACTTATGGTAAAAAATGATATTACTAAAGTTCCTGGTTTTTATTTTTATAAAACAGATAGACTAAAAATAAAATTTAAGAAAAAGCCTGATAAAAATTGGTGTATAGATGGTGAAGAACTTTTTGATGAATCATTGGAATATGAAATTGATATTGTTAAGGATTTAAAAATGCTTCTTCCTAAAAAAGAAATAAAAAATATATTTGTTAATAAGGAGTAGTTTATGAGATGGGAATATGATCTTGAAAGTATGGAAAGTGATGTTGAGGAAAGAGAGGAATCTATTTCTGAAGCTGATGTTATAGATGAGGATCTATTTACTAAACTTAGTGAGCTTTTTAATGTATATGAAAGAATTGTTGAATTATCTAGTTTTGGAGAAGATATGAGTGAGTCTATAAGTATTCTTGATGATCGATTTGAAACAATCTTAATAAAGTTAGAGGCAAACTATGATGTTACTAAGGATGATTTAGATTATTATAGGGCAAAACGCGATGAAATACTAAAACCATATACTGAATCTAAAGGAAAGGCATTATAAGCCTTTTTTTATAGGTTTAAATAGGTGATTGATTTGACAAAAAAGCACTTTTGTGATAATATATATCTCGTCCGAAAGGGAGTAGCTTTGAAAAACTTAATTCGTCAGTCGAAATTATATTTCCGGATTAAGTGATAGTAAAATATCAAGCAAGACTTTTGTACATTTAAATGTATGAGGTCTTGCTTTTTCTTATATACATTTAAATTAATTTAAAGAAAAAGCAAATAGGAGGAGAAATGTATGATAAAAAGTTTTGAAGAAGCAGATGCAATTTATAGAAAAAGATATTCCAAAAAAAGAAGTTTAAAAGAACAGTTTGAAGAAGCATGTATCAAATATGAAAATGCTAATCCATTTACAAAAATATTTTTAAAAAAACCTACAGAAGCGATTTTAAAAGATCGTGAAGAATTAGAATTTCCTGCTATAGGACAGAAATATGCAATTACATATGAGGATATTGTAGGTCCTATTGTTAGTGCGAATTATGATGAAAATGGATATATTATTTCTGGGCCTGGTTCTTATGGAAGAGAATTTTTTGACCCTACAGATTTAGAAATTGGAGATATATATTCACTTTGGACAGTAGTTGAATACACTGGTAATGGTCAGTTTGTAGACTTAGTAACTGGTAAAATATTTGGCCTTCCTGTTGAGGCTACATCTGTTTTGAATACAGTATGCCAAGATACAGAAGCTAAAGCAGAGGAAATTAAACAGGAGCTTTTAGCTAATCCGCTTAGAATTAAGAGTTCTAAAGTGTTTAGTTATGTTAGAGGAGAAGGTTTTGGACCAGATTCGATAGTATATTACAAACCTATTAGTAGTTTACTTCCAGTATTACAGGAACTTTCAGATGATGTTAAAGTTTCTATAATGGAAGAAACTATGCCAAAAAAAGCTGAAATTATTAAGGAACTTGCTAATTTAGAGACACAATCAAGAGAGAATGTTGAAGATTATTATGCATATATTAATAAAAGACAAATGGATGAGTTTTATGATGATGCGATGCAAATATCTGAAGCGATGCATGAGGAAGAAGAAATGGCTTGTTTAAGACAATTAGAAGCAATTGAAAAAATGAATTATCGTATTGAAGCAGAACGTCTTCGCATGTTAAGAGACAAACTTGTATCTGAATTTGAGGAGACTTTTGGTGATGAAGAAAACAAAGAAATAAAAACTCATGTTATAAAAAAGTAATATTATTTAGTAAAAGGCGTCTTTATTAGACGTCTTTATAATTTGCTTTTTAATTGGTTTTTTGTTATAATTTTATCGGCTTTTAAATATTAAAGAAAGGAGTTAAAATGAGTAAAATTAAGATATTTGGTCTTGGCGGACTTAATGAAAACGCTAAAAATATGTATGTTATAGAAGTTAATAATGATATATTTGTTTTTGATGCAGGTCTTAAGTATGCTGATGACAAAATGCTTGGAGTAGATTATATTATTCCAAATTATGATTATATTAAAAATAATTTAAAAAATGTTAAGGGTATTTTTATTACACACGGTCATGATAATAATATGGGGGCTTTAACGGAAATAGTTAAAGATATTCCAGATATTAAAATTTATGGGACAAAATTTACTTTAGAGGTTATAAAAGATGAATTTATTTCGGAAAATTTAGATACTAAAAATTTAATAGAATTAAAACCTCATAAAAAAGTAGATTTTGGTGATAATAGTATTTTTCCTATATCACTTACGCATACTGTCCCTGATGCAGTAGGATATGTTTTATATACACCTGATGGGGCTATATTTTATACGGGTAATTTTTTATTTGATTCAAGCATGCTTGGAAATTACAAAACGGATATTGGTAAACTTGCTTATGTTGGTAAGCAAGGAGTTTTATGTTTACTTTCGGAGTCTTTGTATGCTGAAAAGCAAGGATTTACATCACCTCATCATCGAACAAGCGATGTTATTAGGGAAATTATAAATAGAAATGAAGGAAGAATTTTATATAATGTTTATCAAACACAACTTTATAAAATTCAAGAATTATTTGATGAACTTAAAGATACTGACCGAAATGTTGTCATTTTAGGTAAAAGGTTAGAAAATGTAATTTTAAAAGCCATTGATATGGATTATGTTTCTTTTGATAAAAAGAGAATTAAAACTATTTCACATGTTAATGATGATAAAATTGTGGTTATCATTTCTGATGAAAGGGAAAAACCTTATTCAAATTTATCAAGAATTGTTAGAGGTTATGATAAATTTATAACAATTACTAGTGAAGATACGGTTGTTTTTGCTTGCCCAGCTGATGATAGTATCGAAAGGACCACTACTAAAATATGTGATATTTTAGCTAAAATGGGGGCTAATATAATAGAGCTTTCGCGAAATAAGTATTTATCTTATCATGCATCTTCAGAAGATTTAATGTTGATGCTTAATCTAATGAATCCAAAATATTATATGCCAGTTAATGGTGAATATCGTCATATGATTGCTAATAAGAATGTAGCTATGAAAATTGGTATGGCTGAAGAAAATATTTTACTTAGATTAAATGGCGAAGTAGCTTATTTTGAAAACGGTAATTTAGTAGATAATGGTATGAAAATACCAACTGATGATATTTTAGTGGACGGTCTTGGTACCGGAGATGTCGGTGAACTTGTTTTAAAGGATAGGGAACTTTTAAGTACTAATGGTATTGTTCTTATTACAGCTACTATTGATAAGGAGACTAAGGAAGTTTTAGCTGGTCCAGAAGTTTTAACTAGAGGATTTATTTATGTTAAAGAAAATACGGAATTAATAAAAGAAGCTCAAAAGTTATCAACAGAGGTTATAAAAGAAAATACTAAAACAAATTATATCGATTTTAATAAAGTTAAGCTTGGTATTAGAGATAAAGTTTCAAAGTATTTTTATGAGCAAACGGAATGTAAACCAATGATACTAGTTTCAATATTAGAAGTCTAAGGACTTCTTTTATTGTTTTTAATTAGTTGTTGTGATATACTTATTTTAGAAAGGAGTTTGTGTATGTTATTGATTTTATTTATTGAGTTTTTCTTACCGATTATTGTTATTGTTTTACTTTGTTCAATTAAACAAATTACGGAATATGAGAGAGGTATTTTATTTAGATTTGGTAAGTTTAAAAGAATACTAAATCCTGGTTGGAATATTGTATTACCAATAATTGAATCTTATCAAAAAATTGATATTCGTACTAAAGCAGTTGATGTTGCTGAACAAGATGCAATTACAAAAGATAATGTTTCTGTTAGAATTAATGCAGTACTTTATTATAAAATTTTTGATGCATCTAAAGCAATTATTGCGGTTGAAAACTATCAATATGCTGTTTCACAATTAGCGCAAACAACAATGCGTAATGCAGTTGGGGCAATATCATTGGATGAACTATTATCAGAAAGAGATAAAATATCTACAGAAATTTGTGACATAATCGATAAAGCGACTGATCCTTGGGGAATAAAAGTTGAAAATGTTGAGCTTAAAGATATTAAATTACCTGAAGAAATGCAAAGAGTTATTGCTAAAGTTGCTGAAGCTGAAAGAGAAAAAGCAGCTGTTATTACAAAATCAAAAGGTGAGATTGAAGCGGCTAATAATTTAGCACAAGCAGCTGAGTTATTATCTTCATCTCCAGGATCTTTACACTTAAGAACTTTATCAACTTTAAATGATTTATCAAGTGATCAATCTAATACAATTATATTTGCTATTCCTTTGGAAGTTTTAAGAGCTTTTGAAGGTGGATCAGGAAAAAAAATTGTTAATGCGATAGCTAATAAAGGATTAAATAAACCAGAAGGTAATTCTAAAGATATTACTGAGTAGGTTATAAGATGATGAAAATCATCTTTTTATATTGCCTTTTTTTATACAATTATGATATTATTTTTAAAGGAAAAGAAGTGATTTTTATGTTAATTCCAGAAAGAGAAAAAGCTAAGGTTAGAACTAAGAATAAAGTTTTAACTAAAGAATATAAAATTGATGATAATTTAAAAAAACTTGGTATTGGTAAAACATATTTTATTAAGACTTATGGCTGTCAGATGAATGTTCATGACTCTGAAAATATAAAGGCTATTTTAGAAGAAATGAGTTTTAAAGAAGTTAATGATATGGAAAAAGCTGATTTAATATTACTTAATACTTGTGCGATTAGAGAAAATGCTCATAATAAAGTATTTGGGATGATTGGAAGAATTAAGCATTTAAAAGAAGAAAAACCTAATGTAATTGCAGGAATATGTGGTTGTATGGCTCAAGAGGAAGGCGTGGTTTCTTTAATTTTAGATAAGTATAAGTTTCTTGATTTAGTTTTTGGAACTCACAACATCCACGAACTACCTTTAGTTTTGGAAAAGACTATTAATAGTAAAAAATTAGAGGTTGAAGTTTATAGCTGCGAGGGTGATATTATTGAAAATATGCCGGCTAAAAGAGATAGTAAATATAAGGCTTTTGTGAATATAATGTATGGATGTGATAAATTCTGCACATACTGTATAGTGCCATATACTAGAGGTAAACAAAGAAGCAGAAATCCTAAAGATATAATAAGAGAAGTAGAAAAGTTAAAAGAAGAAGGATATAAGGAAATAACTTTGCTTGGTCAAAATGTTAATGCATATGGTAAAGATTTGGATATTAATTATGACATGAGTAATTTGCTTACTGATGTAGCCAGGACTGGTATTTCGCGTATTTTCTTTGTAACTTCTCATCCGTGGGATTTTACTGATGAGATGATAGAAGTTATTGGTAAACATGATAATATTATGCCATATATTCATTTACCTTTACAGGCTGGTTCTAACAAAGTTTTAAAACTTATGGGTAGGAGATATACAAAAGAATCATATTTAGAACTATTTCATAAGATTAAGACAAAAATTAAAAATGTTGCTATTACGACTGATATAATTGTCGGCTTTCCGGGAGAAACTTCAGAAGATTTTAATGACACTTTAGATGTCGTAAATGAGTGTCAGTTTGACTCAGCTTTTACTTTTATATTCTCGCCTAGAGAAGGGACTCCCGCCAGTAAAATGAAGGATGATATACCTTTAAAAGAAAAAGAAGAAAGACTTTATAAACTTAATAGTATTATTAATAAATATGCTTTAGAAGCAAATAAAAAGTATATGAATAAAACGGTTCAGGTATTACTTGAAGGGGAAAGTTCTAAAAATGGACTGCTTATGGGTTATACTGGAACGATGAAACTTGTTAATGTCGATGCTCCTAAAGATAAGTTAGGGGAAATTATAGATGTTAAAATAACTAATGTACAGTCATTTAGCATGGATGGGAAAATAGTTGAATAATTCTTGATATTTTGGTATAGTTATCTTAGGAAGTAGGAATAGTTATGAATAAGAAAAAGATAGATGATTTTGCCGATAAAGTTTCTTCTAAAACTAATTATATTTTAGAAGATACGCTTCTAGATAAAGAAGCTAAAAATGAAGATAATAAAATTTTTAATTATGAAGATTTAGTTAAAAATAGTCCTAAAGCAAAGATGTCTAAATTTTTATGGATTATATCTATAATATTAATTTTGGCTATATCTTTATATTTGGTTTATACTTTTTTAAATGGTAATCCCCAATCTATTTTTACTAATACTATTGATAAATTTTTCTCTTCTATAACTGAAAATATTAGTGATAATAATTATGATATTTCTAAAGGGAAAATGAATGTCTCTTTCGACATTGATAGTAGTGAGAAAAAAGAGCTTTTAGATGAAATCAGTAAAATGTCGCTTTCTTTTGATTATAATATGGATAGTGCGAATAATTTACTTAAATTAAATATGATTTCAAAATATGAAAATGGCGATTTTATTAAATTAGATATTTATAATGATAAGAATAATGTATATGTTTATGCTTCTGATTTGTATGATAAATATGTAAAAATAAAGAATGAAAGTAAATTTAAATTTATAAGGCCAAAGGATGTTAAGACAATACTTAATGGTTTAAATCAAGCTTTTGATAAAGTGGCTACCTCAGAAAAAATATATGGTAAAAAAACAACTCTTGATTTTGGTAATAAAACTATTAATGTTTCAGAAACAAAGTTAATAATTGATAGTAGTAACAGTAATGAAATTTCTGAGGTGTTTATAAATACTTTAAAAGCGAATACGGAATTTGTTTCAGCTTTAGCTAAGTTTAGAGGTACTTCAAATAAAGATATTCAAAATTCACTAGAAAGATTTTTACCAAAGTTAAAACAATTTTTTAAAGAAAATGAAAAATTTGAAGTGACTTTATTTAATGACCGTAAAACAAAAGAGTTTGTTAAGGGTGAGATGAAAGGAAACGTTACAACCTTTACTTTATTAAAGAATGAAAACAATTATTCTTACTCTTTAAATAATAAAGATTTGCAAAAAAGCTCAGGAAACATTACATTTGATGTCAATGATAAAAAAACTGAATATAATATTAATATTGATTTTAAAAATAATATTAACGAAGTATCAAATTCTGGAAAAATAAAGTTATATTTTACAAATAATAAAGCTAAATCTTTTAAGCGTATTAATACTAACGATGCTAAAGACATCAATGAACTTAGTGAAATTGAAAAGGTTGGAATTTATGCAAAAGTTTTTTCTAATCCAAAAATGGCAAATTTTATAAAATTTATTAAGTAGTTTAAATACTACTTTTTTTGTGTACTTTTTTTAGTTAAATGCATATTCTAAAATGAGGGGTGATATAATGGCTTTTTATAAGGAAATAGTTACGAAAGCAGTTATTGGAAAAGGTAAGAAATATTTTAAAAACAATTATTCGGTTGAAGTTAATGATAAGCCTTCAACAGTTTTAGGTTGCTGGATTATAAATCATAAATTTAAAGGTTATAAAGTTGATGATAAAATTGGGGTTGATGGATCATTTGATATTAATATATGGTATTCATATGATAATGATAGTAAAACTTCTGTTATAAATAAAAGTATTAATTATAATGACTTATTTAGTATTAAAATTCGAGATGATGTTGATTTATCTGAAGATACTGATATAATTGTTAGATCTTTAAAACAACCTACTTGTTTGGATGTTCATTTAGATGGTAATGTTATTTCTTTTGATATTGAGAAGGAACTTGGAGTAGAAATTGTTGGGGAGTCCAAGATGAAAATTGCGGTGGAAGAAGATGAAGAACCTTGGGACGAACTTACTAGCGATAGTGATTTGGACGATTCATTAAATGATATTGATGAATCTGTCGATGAAAATTATTTAGAGAAGCACTCAAATTGAGTGTTTTTTTGAATATAATGTGTTAACCAAAAAAGGTTGACATAGATATATTTTTATGATATAGTTATTACGAAATGGAGGGATATTATGGCAGTTAAATTAAGATTACTTAGAATGGGTGCGAAAAGAAAACCTTATTATAGAATCGTCGCAGCTGATTCTCGTACAAAAAGAGATGGAAAATATATAGAATTAATTGGTACTTATAATCCAACTCAAAATCCAGCTGAAATCAGTATTAAAGAGGAAGTGGCTTTAAAATGGTTAAACAATGGAGCTATTCCAACTGATACAGTTAAAAGTTTATTTAGAAGTCAAGGAATTAATGAAAAATTTCATCAGGCAAAAACTTCTAAAAAAGAGAGTAAATAATTATGAAATTAGATAATTTAACTGAATTTTTAGTTAAAAGTTTAGTTAGTAATCCAGAAATGGTTTCAGTAAAACAATTTGATGATGAGGAACAAATTGTTATTGAGGTATTAGTTAGTTCTGAAGATATGGGTAAAGTTATTGGTAAACGTGGAATGATCGCAAATGCGATTAGAACGATTGTTCAAGCTAGTAGCCGTTTAAATGATGGAGCTCATGTAAAAATTAACATAGATTCTTTTTAGAGTCTATGTTTTTATTTACTAGTAATGATAAATGTGATATATTTATAATGGTGATAGTATGAAAAATAAAGGTTTTACGATAGTGGAATTACTTGCGGTTATTGTAATTTTAAGTGTAGTTTTACTTGTTTCTGTACCGGCAGTTTTTAATATAATTTCTTCTTCTCGTGAAAGTATTTCGGAAGAGCAAAAAACGGCGATTGTAAGTGCGGCTAGATCTTGGGGTATAAGCAATTTATATCCGGTTAAGGAAGATAGTACAGTAAATGTTTATCGTAAAGGTGAATTTGATGTGTTAGTACCTATTGGTAGTCGTTTTAGAGGCGGGGATCACACTTATATAGTTACTGAAAATATTGAAAACACACATGATTCGATACTAAAATGTGAACAAGCTAGTGCGACATGTAGTAGTTATTCTGGATCGTTAGAAGCACTAAGTCCAGTAGAAGGTTTAACTACTGCTGTATTAACCGATGTTATTGAAAAAGATAATTATATTGCTTCTCAAAATTGGGTAAGCATTGATGTTCTTCATACTAGTGGTTTTTTAAGATCTAATACTTTTAAAAATCTTCATGTAGATGATGATAAAGTTGCTGGAGTTTGTATTTTTTATATCTCAAATCAGTTTGTTTATCGATTTGCAGAAGTTTCTAAAGCTGGTGGTAGTGAAAATCAAGCTAAAATAATTGAAGATAGTTGTCAGGAAATCATTGAAGGATCCGATGATGTTTCTCAAGATTAATAAAGGTGACTGATGTCACTTTTTTTGTGATAAAAAATATATTTTGACATATTTTTTAATAGGTGATGTTATGAGAAAAGCATTTATATTATTTTTAATAATTCTTTTTATCCCGAGGATTAAGGCTGCTGAATTAAGTTTTGCTTCTAATGCTAAATCGGCAATATTAATTGAGGCTAGTACAGGAAAAATACTATATGAGAAAAATGCTGATGAGAAATTAGTGCCGGCTAGTATGACAAAGATGATGAGTATGCTTTTGATACTTGAAGCTATAGAAAACGGTGTATTAAAATGGGATCAAATAATTACCGTTTCAGAAAATGCTTCAGGAATGGGTGGAAGCCAAATACTTTTAGAGACTGGGGAAAAAATGAGTGTTAAAGATTTGTTTAAAGGTGTAGCTATTGCTAGTGGAAATGATGCGGTAGTAGCTTTATCTGAGGCTATTTATGGTAGTGAAAGTGTATTTGTGGATCATATGAATAAAAAAGCTAAAACATTAGGTCTTAAAAATACTAATTTTAAAAATCCACATGGTCTTGATACAGCTGATCATTATTCTAGTGCTCGTGATATGGCATTAATTGCTAAAGAGCTTTCTAAACATGAAGAAGTTTTTAAATATACTTCAGTTTATGACGATTATTTAAGGCAAAATACGGATAGAAAAATATGGCTAGTAAATACTAATAAATTAGTTAGATTTTATGATGGGGTTGATGGTCTTAAAACAGGTTTTACGGATGGAGCTGGTTATTGTATAACAGCTACGGCTAAAAAAAATGGTATGCGTATTATTGCGGTTGTGATGGGTGAACCTACTAGCAAAATGCGCAATAAAGAAATAAGTGAAATGCTTGATTATGCATTTGCTCAGTATAAAATAAGAAATTTACTTAAGGGTAAAAAGTCTTTAGGTAAATACCGTGTTGATAGTGGTAAAGAGGAATATGTTAATGTTATACCAAATGAAGAGGTAACAGTGATTAATAAAAGGGGTGAAGATTTAAAGAATATTAATTATAAAGTCTATATAAATGATTTAAAAGCGCCTATAATAAAAGGAGATAGTGTAGGTAATTTAAAAATATTTGAAAATGGAAAATTTATTAGAAATATAAATTTAACAGTTGATAAAAATATTTCTAAAATAAATTTTATAGAGTTATTTATTAGAAATTTAAAAGATATGATTAGGGGAAATATTAATATAAATTAATGTCTTCTCTTTTTGTTTGGATTATTGAAGAAAGTTATTAAATATGTTATGATATTTATAGTTGGAGGTGTCTTATGAAAGAGTATATTCCTGATATGTATCAAAAGAGTATTTATACTGTTGATTATTCTAAACTACTAAGTAAGGGTATAAAATGTATTTTATATGATTTAGATAATACAATAATTCCTCCAAAATCAAATGTTCCTGTACCTAAGGCCAAAGATTTATTTACTGGATTAAAGCAAAAGGGATTTAAAATTTTTATTCTTACTAATAGTCCAGGTTTTAGGCTTAAAAAATTTACTGAATATTATGGTATTGATGGGGTGGCTTGGGCATTAAAACCGCATACCTTTAAATTAAAAAGATTAATGAAGAAGTATAATTATAAACCTTCTGAAGTTGCTTTAATAGGGGATCAAATAATGACAGATGTTAAGGTTGGAAACAAAACTGGTATTATGACAATATTAGTAAATCCTTTACATGAAAATGAATTATTTGTAACTAAAATAAATAGATTTTTAGAAAATAGAAAATTAAAGGAACTAGAGAAGAGAAATTTATTTCATAAGGATGAATTTTATGAATAGATGTTTTGGGTGCGGAGTTATTTTACAAAATGAAAATCCTTCTTTAGAAGGATATACCAAAGATTTAAATAACAAGTATTGCGAAAGATGCTTTAAAATAAATCATTATAATGAGTATATTTTTAGTAATAAATCTAATTTGGAATATTTACAAAAAATAGAAGAGATTGGTAAAACAAAAGATCTTGTTATTATAACAGTAGATTTTTTAAATATGTTTGATATCGATAGCTTAAATTTAAGTAATCCGATACTTCTTGTAATTACTAAAAAAGATTTAATACCAAGATCAGTTAATGAGGTTAAATTATTAAATAAAATTAAAAGTAATTTGAACATTAAAGATAAACTATTTGTTTCAAGTAAAAATAATTATAATTTAGATTTACTTATGGATAAGATTTATAAACATAAAACAAGCAGTAATGTTTATGTTATAGGTCTTACTAATTCCGGCAAATCTACTTTAATAAACAAAATTTTAAAAAACTATTCTGACAATGAATCTGATATTACTACTAGTAATTTACCATCGACGACTTTAGATTTTTTAGAAAAAAGAGTTGATAAAGATCTTATATTAATTGATACACCTGGTTTACTTGATGATGGTAGTATAGTTTTAAATTCTTCTAAAGAAGAGCTTAAAAAAATAATTCCTAAAAAAGAAATTAATCCAATAATTTATCAAATAAAAAATAAACAATCTATATTTGTTGATAAATTTTTAAGATTAGATTTAGATACTAATAATATAGTTATGTATATGTCTAATGATTTAGATATTTATAGAGTTTATAAGGAAACTGATAAATTAAGTAATTTAACTATTTATGATATAAAAATAGGCGATAATAGTGATTTAGTTATAAAAGGCTTAGGTTTTATTAAATTTAAAAAAGAGTGCGAAGCGAGGCTTTATTTAAAAGAAGGGGTCAAATATTATATTAGAAATTCTATTGTTTAGTTGTGGAGGTATTTATGGAAAATTATGAAATAGATGGTGAAATGTATGATGATCACAGTGCGCTTTCTAAGGCTTTAGTATCTATGAGATTGGATACTTTTATTGAAAATCTTGCAGAAGCAAGTGGTGCTAGAAAAGATGAAATAGTTATTTCTTTTAGTAGATATAACGAAGAAGTTAATATGTTAGAATTTTATGTTCTTTCAATTTCAAAAAAATGTTTCTTTAATTATCATGTTTATTTCCCATATGATTTTAGTAAACATGAAAATATTGGTAGTGTTCTTGAAAATAATCCATTATGTTATTTTACAGTAGGTGATATTGTACGTTTTTCAAAGGAAACTTATAATCATCCCAAAGATTTATTTAAGAATGCGGTTATGAAAGATTTAACAAAAAATAAAGACTATGACAAGCAAAAAACATTAATTAAGAATCAAAATAATTGATTCTTTTTTCTTATGTGTTATAATTATAGTAGGTGAAGAATATGTTAGGGACAATAATTGGAATTGAAGAGGATACAGTTTTACTTAAATTATCAATTAATTTAAATGAATTTCAAAGTTTAGTTAATATGCATGTCGTTATGGAAGATAGTAGTAAAATGCTTGTAGGGGAGATATCTGATATTAAAGATGGCATTGCTTATATTAAATTAGTTGGAGAAATTCAAAATAATGAATTTGTATTTGGAGTTATTAAAAAACCTTCCTTTGGCGCATCTGTAAAACTTATTTCTAAGGAAAGAATTCCAATGATTATAAGTGTACCAGAATATAAAGAAAAAGAAGATGTTTATATAGGGGAAAGTCCAATCTACCCTGGGGTTAAAATTGGGTTTAATATAAATGATTTTTTTGCTAGTCATTTTGCAGTTTTTGGTTCTACTGGTAGTGGTAAATCTTGGGGTGTTGCCAAACTTATTCAAAGTATTTTTGAAAAACAAAGTACAGTAGCTTATAGAGCTTCAATATTTATTTTTGACGCTTATGGTGAATATCATAGTGCTTTTAAAGATATAAGTCAAAAAGTTCCAGAGGTTAGTTTTAAAGCTTATACAACTAATACTAAATTTAGTGAAACAGAAATTCTTAAAATACCTTTATGGCTTTTATCTGTTGATGATATTGTTTTACTTTTAGGAGCTGAAAGCTCTAATCAGATTCCAATAATTGAAAAAGCTTTAAAGTTTGTAGGTCTTTTTGTAAGAAATGATGATGAAGTAAAATCAGCTAAAAATGATATTATTGCTCGAGCTATTTTAGATATTTTATCTAGTGGTAAGAGTTCTTCACAAATAAGAGATCAAATATTTTCTATTTTATCAACGTATCATACGGCAGATTTAAATTTAGAAACTGAAATTTATCAACCTGGTTATACTCGCAGTTTAAAACAGTGTTTACTTATAGATGAAACGGGTAAGATTAGAGAAATGGAATTACTTACTAATTTTATGCAGTCATTTTTAAGTGAAAGTGTTGATCTTGTACTTCCAGATGGAACTTTTATGTATGGTTTAAAAGATTTAGCTGATGCTTTAGATTTTGCATTAATTTCTGAAGGTGCTTTAAATAGTGATAAAATATTTGATCAAAACAATGTTCTTAAAGTAAGATTACATTCGCTACTTAATGGGGATTATGCTAAGTATTTTGAGTGTGATAAATATGTAAGCAGAGATGATTATATTAAAGAGTTATTAACGGGCGCTAACGGCAGAAAAGCCCAAATAATTAACTTTAATATTAATTATGTTGATGATAGATTTGCTAAAGTTGTAACTAAAATATATTCAAAATTATTATTTGATTATGCTAAAAACTTAGATAAAAGAGCGTCACTTCCTTTCCATATTATTTTGGAAGAAGCTCACAGATATGTTCAAAATGATAATGATGTTAATTTAATTGGTTATAATATATTTGATAGAATAACTAAGGAAGGTAGAAAATATGGTGTACTTTTGGGGTTAATTTCTCAAAGGCCTTCTGATTTATCAGAAACTTCTATTTCACAGTGTAATAATTTCTTAATATTTAAGATGCTTCATCCAAGAGATATCGAATATATTAGAGATATGGTACCTAATATTACAACCGAAATAGTTAAAAGGCTTAGGATTTTACAACCAGGTAATTGTATTGCTTTTGGTTCAGCGTTTAAGGTTCCTGTATTAACTAAGCTTGATAAACCTTCACCACCACCTTCAAGTAGTAGTTGTGATGTTAGTGGCAATTGGTTTATTGATCGAAAATAAAAATCTGATTTTTTCAGATTTTTTCTTTGTAAAAAAGGAAATAATTATTTTAATTAGTATATATAATATAGAGGTGATAATATAAATTACTATAAGAATAAAAGAAACATTAATTAAAAATAAAGTAATAACTTTTAACATAAACATTTTAATTTCATATAATAGCTATAGAAAGTAAGATGATGTTATGAAATTAAATGATTTGAAAATAGGTGAAGAGGGAATAATTAGTAAAGTTTGTGCTGATAAAAATATAAAAAAAAGACTTATGGATATTGGATTTATTAAAGGTGTTAGGGTTATTCCTGTTTTAAACAATAAAAGTATGGTAGCCTATAAAATAAAAGATACTGTTATTGCTATCCGTAAAGATGATACTAAGGATATTGAGGTTTATATATGAAAGTTGGTTTAGTTGGTAATCCTAATGTCGGTAAAAGTACAATATTTAATGTTTTAACTGGCATGCACCAGCACACTGGTAATTGGCCTGGAAAAACTATAGAAAAAGCTTCAGGATTTAAAATTTATAATGGTGTTAGATATGATTTTGTTGATTTACCTGGGACATACTCATTAAATTTTCATTCAAAAGAAGAAGAAGTTACAAGTGATTTTATTTATTTTGATAATTACGATGCTTTAGTAATTGTTTGTGATGCAACTAGTTTAGAACGGAATTTGAATTTAGTAATCCAAATTTTAGAAATTACTAATAAGGTTGTAATTGCGATTAATTTGGTTGATGAAGCTAAGAAGAAAAAAATAGATATTAATTTTAATAAACTTAGTGAACTGCTTGGAGTTCCAGTTATCCCAACTGTTGCAAGAAACAAAAAAGGAGTTAATGAAATTTTAGATTCATTAGAAAAAATATCATATTTTAAAAATAAGCTTTTTAAATTAAACTATGATTTTTTTAATGAATAAGTAAAAAAGTTATATACTTTTATTCCATGTACTAAAATAGATAAAAAGACAGTTTCATATAATATGCTTTTAGAAAATATTAATTTTTTAAATTCTTTTGATTTTAAATATGGTACTAATTTGGCTAGAAATTTAGAAATAAAAGATATGGTTTATGAAGTTAAAAGTAGTCTTTATAAAAAAGGTTTTACGGCAAGTGATATAGAAACTTTAATTATAGAATCTATCTCTTTTGAATGTAAAAAAATTGCGTGTGAAGTTGTGACTTATAATAAAAAAGATTATGACAAAAAAGAGAGGATTATAGATAAGTATTTAACTAATAAATTTACAGGGACTACTATTATGGTTTTACTTTTGTTTTTAGTTTTATGGATTACAATAGTTGGTGCAAATTATCCGTCTGATTTTTTATATGATTTATTTTTTAAATTTGAAAAGGTTTTATATAAATTTTTAATATTTATTCATTTACCTAAAATAGTAATTAATGCTTTGGTTTATGGGATATACAGAGTTTTAGCTTG
>CAZKKR010000013.1:0-28510 GCA_964553605.1 uncultured Muribaculaceae bacterium
AACAAGAAAAAAAGTGAAACATCTTTTTTGTGTTCACTTTTATCTTACAACTTCAGGTAAATCATATGCTTTTTCTTTACAATAAAATTAAAATTTGATAGAATTGATTTGTTTTAAAGAGGTGTTTAAATGAAAGAACTTATAATGATTAAATATGGTGAATTAACCACAAAAAAAGATAATCGAAAACAGTTTATAAAAATATTAACTCAAAATATTGAAAGATTAATAAAAGAAGAATATGAAATTACAAAAGATAACTCAAGAATGTATATAAAATGTCATGACGCTGATAAACTTTCAAAAGAATTACAAAAAATTTTCGGCATTCACGGTATATCAATTGTTCATAAAGTAAATAATAATTATGAAGACATTTTAAATAAAGCCTTAAGTCTTATGAATAAAGATAAACAAACATTTAAAGTAATAACTAAAAGAGCTGATAAGAGTTTTGAAATAAGTTCTATGGATTATAGTAGAAAAATAGGCGGACTTATTTTAAAAAATTCAAAATTTAAAGTTGATGTGCATAATCCCGATATAATTTTAAATATTGAAATAAGAAAAGAAGGAACATATTTATATACAGATGAACTTAAAGGACCCGGAGGATATCCGGTAGGTGTTCAAGGAAAAGGATTACTTATGTTAAGTGGTGGTATAGATAGTCCAGTAGCTGGATTCTTAGCTATGAAAAGAGGAATAAATATTGAGTGTCTATACTTTGAATCTCCTCCACACACTAGTGAAGAAGCCAAAAACAAAGTGAAAACATTAGCCGGAATTTTAAATGAATATTCAGGTAAAGTAAAATTACATGTAGTTCCTTTTACAAAACTTCAAGAAGCTATATATAAAAATTGTCCTGACAATTATATGATAACCATTATGCGCAGAATGATGTATAGAATAGCCGAAAAATATGCAAAAAAAATAAAAGCCAAAGTAATTATTAACGGTGAAAGTATTGGTCAAGTTGCCAGTCAAACATTAGACAGTATGGCTTGTATTAATGAAGTTACAAATATGCCAGTAATAAGACCAGTAGCCACATACGATAAATTAGAAATAATAGATATTGCCAAAAAAATAAATACTTATGAAACAAGCATTTTACCATATGAAGATTGCTGCACAATCTTTGTTCCAAAACACCCAGTAATAAAGCCAGAAATAGAAAAAGCTTTAGAATATGAAAAGGCAATTGAATATGAAACTTTAATAGATGAATGTATAAGTAATATAACAACCATAACTGATTTTAAAAAGCAAGAATTTGATGATCTTCTTTAACAAAAATTACCAGTAGAAAATAAGTATTATTTTGCCAAATGTACACACTATATAAATGTACAGGAGGTGAAACACATGACTAGTAATAAAAATAATCGTTTAGTAGTTCCTGGAGCTAAACAAGCAATAGAACAAATGAAATATGAAATTGCTAACGAATTAGGCGTTAACATGGGACCAGATGCTACTAGTAGAGCTAATGGTTCAGTTGGTGGAGAAATTACTAAAAGACTTGTACAAATGGGTCAACAACATCTTTCAGGTAATTATTCAAACTACTCTAAATAATACATAAAAAGTAACTATTATAAGTTACTTTTTTATTAATGGGAACTTACCGTGGCATAAATAAAAATGCGTGGACTATTTATGTTATCAAAGATTTTAAAACTACAGTATAATGTACTAGTAAATAAGAGGGTGTTAAAATGAAAACAGTAGTATTAAAATTTGGGGGAAGTTCCTTAGCTGATAATGATAAATTAGAAAAAGTTGCGAAAAAAATTATTAAATATAAAGAAAAAAACAATGTTGTTATAGTTGTCTCTGCTCAAGGCAAAACAACCAACAAACTTATAGAAGAAGCTTTAGAAATAACAAAAGTTCCAAATGATAGGGAAATGGATATGCTACTTTCCGTAGGTGAGCAAATATCCGCCTCAAAATTAAGCATATTATTAAATAAAGAGGGATATGACTCTATATCACTGACTGGATGGCAAGCAGGCATTGAAACAAATAAAATGTATCAAAATGCTAAAATCAAAAGAATAAATATAAACAGAATAAAAAAAGAATTAGGTGAAGGCAAAATAGTAATTGTCACCGGTTTCCAAGGAGTTGATGAAAACAATAATATTACAACCCTAGGAAGAGGTGGCTCAGACACAACAGCTGTTAGTCTGGCAGCCGCTTTAAAAGCTGATAAATGTTATATATTTTCGGATGTTGATGGTGTATATACAGCTGATCCAAAAATCATAAAAGACGCTAAAAAACTAGATAAAATATCATATACTGAAATGGATGAACTAGCTGATGCTGGAGCCAAAGTTTTACACAATAGATGCATAAAAATAGGCAAGGAATTTGCTTGTGATATAGTTGCTGCTGGAACATTTACAAATAATGAAGGTACAAGTATATGTAAAGAAATTGAAAAGCCTAATGTTAAAAGTATTGTAAAAAATACTAATACATCCGCACTAAGTTTAAAAAAAGCCGATAATTTCACAAGAAGAGAAATATATGATATTTATAATACATTATTAAATAATAATATAATTGTAGATGAATTTAAATGTAATGGTAAAGTAGAATTTAATATTGAAAATAGTAATATCGACAAAGCAAAAAAAATAATTGAAAAAGAGTATAAAAATTATATAATTGAAACAATACCCATTACTAAAATATCGATTATCGGTTATGGTATAACCGGAGACAAAAAGTTCCTTTTAAAAGTAATGAATATTTTAGACAAATATAAATTAAATATAAGTTACATTGATTTAACCCAATCTAAAATAGAAATCATTGTAAAAGGATTAAATGATGAAGTTATAAAAGAATTACATGATAAGTTAATTATCTTTTCTAAAGAGGAGGAATAAAGTGGAAAAAATAAAAATAGGAATATGTGGTTATGGCAATTTAGGTAAAGGAGTAGAAAAGGAAATTACTAAATCCAAAGATATGGAATTAATTTCAATTTTTACTAGAAGAAATCCCAAAGACTTAAAAACTAATACTAAAGCAATAAGCATAGATGAAATAGAAAACTATCAAGACAAAATAGATGTTATGATTATGTGTGGTGGATCTGCTACTGACCTTCCCAAACAAGTTAAAGAAATAAATAAATTATATAATACAGTAGATAGTTTTGATACCCATGCTAAAATACCAGAATATTTTGATGAAGTTAATAAAAGCGCTACTAAAAACAAAAAAGTATCAATTATATCTGGTGGTTGGGATCCAGGAATGTTTTCCGTTATGAGAACCTATATGGGAGCGATACTCCAAGATGGTAAGACATATACCTTTTGGGGAAAAGGAGTAAGCCAGGGACATTCAGATGCCATTAGAAGAATTAAAGGCGTTAAAAATGCTATTCAATATACAATTCCAATAGATAAAGCTATGGAAAAAGTAAGAAATGGTGAAAACCCAAATCTTATAACAAAAGAAAAACATTTAAGAGAATGCTTCGTCGTAACTGAAGATGGAGCAGACCTAGAAAAAATAGAAAAAGAAATTAAAACAATGCCCAACTATTTTAGTGATTATGAGACAACAGTTAACTTTATTTCTGAAGAAGAGCTAAAACAAAATCATAGTAAAATGAGTCATGGTGGTTTTGTAATTCATAGTGGATTTACAGGAGAAAATAAGCATATAATGGAATTTTCCCTTAAATTAGATTCTAATCCCGAATTTACATCTTCTGTTTTAATAGCTTTAGCTAGAGCTAATTATAAAATGCAAAAAGAAAAAAACTATGGTGCAAAAACAATATTAGATATTCCGCCTGCCTTTTTATCACCATTATCAAATGAAGAGTTAAGAAAAACAATATTATAAAATAACAGGAAATCTGTTATTTTTTTAATACCTCATCGATAAGACCATAATCCAAAGCTTCAAGAGAAGATAAAAAATAATCTCTTTCTGTATCATCTTCAATTTTAGAAATATCTTGTCCCGTTTTTTCACTTAAAATTTTATTTAATTTTTCTTTCAATTTTAATATTCTTTCCGCAGCAATTTTAATTTCTGTAGCTTGACCTTGAGCACCCCCTAAAGGCTGATGAATCATAATTTCACTATTTGGAAGAGCATATCTCATACCTTTTTCACCACTAGCTAGTAAAAAAGCTGCCATACTAGCTGCCATACCAATACAAACTGTTGAAACCTTACTTTTAATAAAATTCATTGTATCATATATTGCAAAACCACTTGTAATACTGCCTCCAGGAGAATTAATATATAAACTAATTGGATCATTATTTAAAGAATCCAAATACAAAAGTTCAGCCACAATAATATTAGATAAATTATCATCAATTTCACCATTTAAAATAATAATTCTATCCTTAAGTAACCTAGAATATATATCATATACACGCTCACCATCACTATTTTTTTCAATTACACTCGGCACCAACATATAACTAATCACCCCTCTAATATTTATAATAGGTGTAAACTAAAAATAATATGCATTAAAAAAAATGACAAAATAATCAATTTCTGATAAACTATAATATAGATAGAGGGTATAAATATGAAAAAAATAAAATTAAAATATAAAAACGGATACATAGAAAATATTGAACCAGATACGCCATTATATGAAGTGGCTAAATTTGTTAAAAAAGAATACAAGTATAAAATAGTAGGAGCTAAATATAGATCAGGCTTGGTAAGTTTAAATGCCCCAGTTGTAAGTGACGGTGAGGTAGAATTCTATGATATGTCTACACCTCTTGGAAATAGAATTTATTCAAGAAGCTTAGAGCTTCTGGCTAGTGTAGCTGCAAGAAGATTATTTGGTGAAGACTCAGATATTATTATAAATTATTCAATTGATAATGGCATTCACTGTGAAATAATTGGCAGACAAATTAATAGTATTTCAGTTAAGAAAATAGAAGAAGAAATGCAAAATTTAGTAGAACAAAAACTGCCAATTGAAAGCATTATTGTTGATAGAATAGAAGCTATAAAATATTTGAAAAAAACTAAACAATCAGATAAATCAGACCTTATTAGATATTTAACCGATGATACAATTATGGTAAACCGTTTAGATGACACGTATGATTACTTTTACGGACCTTTAGTTCATAATACCGAAGTTTTAACAAAGTTTTCATTAATTTCATCTGGTGATAATACATTTATAATTCTTTTTCCAACAAAAGAAAATCCAAATAGAATAAAAGATTATGTTGAGCATCCACTAACAAATAAAACATATAAGGATTTTAGTAGATGGGGCGAAGCTGTTGGTATACCGACTGTTTCTGTTTTAAATAAAGTAATTGCCGCCGGCATGGGCGAAGCTGCCGTAAGATTTTTTGAAGCACATTATAATGAAGAAATTTCTGAAGTAATAGAATCAGTGTGCGCTAAAAAAGATAAAATTAAAATGATTTTACTAGCAGGACCTTCATCAAGTGGAAAGACAACAACCTCAATGAAAATAGGCTTATACTTAAGAGTAAAAGGAATAGTGTTTAAAAAAATATCCTTAGATGATTTCTTTGTTGATAGAATAAAATGTCCAAAAGATGAAGATGGAAATTATGATTATTCAGATATTGATTCTTTAGATGTAAAACTATTCCAAAAACAATTAAAAGAAATATTAGCTGGAAAAGAAGTCCTTATGCCAACATATAATTTTGTCACTGGAAAGCAAGAATTTAATGATAATTATATTCAGTTAAATGAAGGAGAAATGCTTGTAATTGAAGGAATTCATGCTATAAATGAAAAACTCACTAGTAACATCCCTAAAGAAGAAAAATTTAAAATATTTCAAAGTCCACTTGCTGGGTTAAAATTCGATAATCATAATAGACTTCACTCAACTGACATTAGAAAATTAAGAAGAATAGTAAGAGATAGTATGGTTAGAGGTATTGGCGCTGAAGAAACACTATCTATGTGGCCAAATGTTGATAAAGAAACCGAAAAAAATATCTATCCATTCCAAGACAGTGTAAACGCCATCATAAATTCATCACTTGGATATGAACTAAGTGTTTTAAAGATATATGCCGAACCACTACTTTTCGAAATAGATGTTGATAGTCCAGTATACCCTGAAGCTAAAAGACTAATAAATTTACTGCGAAGTTTCTTAACGATTTCCAGCGAAATAGTTCCAAAAGATTCAATTTTAAGAGAATTTATTGGGGGCGGAATATTTAAAGAATATCATATAAGAAAGGAAAGAAGAAAATGATTAGAGTAGCAATTAATGGATTTGGAAGAATAGGAAGGTTAGTATTTAGACTAATGGAAGATGACCCTGACTTTGATGTTGTTGCCATAAATAGCCTAACTGAGCCAAAAGAGCTTGCATATTTATTAAAATATGATACAGCTCACAGAAGATATTTAGAAAAATATATTACATATGATGATGAAAATATTATCGTAAAAGGAAAACCAATTAAAGTATATAAAGAAAAAGATCCAATAAATCTTCCATGGGGATTATTAGATATTGATGCCGTATATGAATGTACTGGGCAATTTACCGATAAAGAAAAGGCCAAAGCTCATATCAAAGCAGGAGCTAAAAGAGTAATAATTTCAGCTCCAGCTAAAGGCGATTTAAAAACAATAGTTTATGGAGTAAATGAAGAAACTTTAGATGAAAATGATAAAATTATAAGTGCCGCTTCATGTACAACTAACTGTTTAGCTCCAGTAGTAAATATATTAAATAAAGAGTTTGGCATAAAAAAAGGATACATGACAACAGTTCATGCTTATACAAATGATCAAGCTATATTAGATTCAACACATCCAAAAGGAGCTATTTCAAGAAGAGGTAGAGCAGGCGCAGCTAATATCATACCAGCTTCAACAGGAGCAGCTAGTGCTTTAGGCAAAGTTATACCTGATTTAGATGGTAAATTAGATGGAAGTGCTTTAAGAGTTCCCGTAATAACTGGGTCAGTAGTTGATTTAAGTTTGGAACTTTCTAAAAAAGTAACCAAAGAAGAAATAAATGAAACATTTAAAAAATATGCCAATAGTACTTTAGGTTATACAGAAGACCCAATAGTATCAAGTGATATCATCGGTGATACTCACGGTGGTGTAGTAGATGGCTTACTTACAAACGTTCTACAAACTGAAAATGGTGAATTAGTTAAAGTAATCGCTTGGTATGATAATGAAATGGGTTATAGTGCCCAAATGGTGAGAACCGTTAAACACTTATGTCAAAGATAACCACCAATAAAAGGTGGCTTTTTGTGTAAAAAACTGCAAAAATAGAAAGAAGGAATAAAATGAAAAATATTAAAAATTATGATGCAAAAAAATATGAAGATCCAAAATATGAAAAAGTAGAAGAAGGTATATATAAAATATTTGATGATTGGAAACACGAAGATTTATATGTCACATCTTTATCATTTGTGCAAGAACCAGAACTAGGAGAGGGAGAAGATGCAAGTTATATATCACAATATCCACTTGAAGATGTTTTAGACAAGTTTCTTGTATTTGTATCTGACTTTTATGAAAGTTTAAATACATCTACGTCAAACGAATGTTACCAGGAATTCGCAAGTCCTCGCCTAAAAGCTGTACAAGAACTAAGGACTATAATAGATAAACACGTTTATAATAAAGAAGAAGATGGAAAAATAAAATTAATTATAGAATAGAATTATGCATTAAAAAAACCGCCTAATAAAAGGTGGCTTTTTCATGTAAAATAACCTTGTTATTATTATAAAAATATTATAAAATAAATATAGGTGATATAAAATGAAAAAAGGATTTACTCTAGTTGAATTACTTGCTGTAATAGTTATAATAGGAGTTATTACTTTGGTTGCCGTACCAAATATCATTAATACAAACAAGCAATCAGTAGAAAATCAGTATAAAGATTTTGAACAAACAATATTAAATGCTACTGAGACATATGTCGAGATTCACGAGGAATTAAAAGAAAAAGCCACAAGTACAATTGAAGTAAAATCACTAATAGAAGAAGGTTTTTTAAATAAAAGTTTAGAAAATCCTAAAACAAAAAAACAAATAGGTGATTCTTCTGTAAATTACAAAGTAGAAGTGAAAAAAGAAGGTAGTAAATTTACATATAAATTTAAAGAGTCATAGGAGGTAATTATGAAAAAAACTATCAAAGATTATAAACTAAAAGGTAAAAAGGTAATTATAAGATGTGACTTTAATGTTCCAATAGAAGATGGTGAAATTAAAGATGACAACCGCATAAGACAAAGCTTAAAAACAATAAGATATGCCAGAAAAGAAGGAGCCAAAGTCATTTTACTTTCACATTTAGGAAGAGTAAAAAATGAAGAAGATAAAGAAAAAAACACTTTAAGACCAGTTGCCGAAAGATTAACAAAACTTCTTAGAAAAAAAGTTTTATTTATAGATCAAACTAGAGGAAAAAAATTAGAAGAAGCTGTTAAACAAATGAAAGAAAAAGATGTTATTCTAATTGAAAATACAAGATTCGAAGATTTAGAAAACAAAAAAGAAAGTAAAAATGATCGAAAATTAGGTAAATACTGGGCCAGTTTAGGTGATATATATATAAACGATGCCTTCGGTACCATTCACCGAAACCATGCTTCAAACTTAGGAATTTCTAAACATTTAAAAAGTGGCATCGGCTTTCTAGTAGAAAAAGAAATAAAGGAATTAGAAAAATTAACAAAAAATCCTAAAAGGCCATATACTATTATCTTAGGTGGCTCAAAAGTTAGTGATAAAATCGGATTAATTAAAAATTTAACTAAAAAAGCTGACTATATATTAATAGGTGGCGGAATGGCCTTTACATTTTTAAAAGCTGCTGGATTTAAAATAGGATCTTCCCTTTGTGAACAAGAGGAAGTTTCCTTCTGCGAGGAATTATTAAATAAATATCCTGATAAAATAATTTTACCTATTGATATAATAACTGCAAAAGAAATAAAAAAAGGAATAAAAACAAAAGATAGATTTATAAACGAAATAGAAGAAGATGAAATTGGCCTTGATGTTGGTAAAAAAACATTAGAAGTTTTTAAACAGTATATTGATGATAGTAAAACCATCTTTTGGAATGGACCAATGGGATATTTCGAAATAAAAGATTTCTCAAAAGGAACTAAAAACCTATGTAAAATTATATCTAATTCTAAGGCATACAAAATAATAGGTGGTGGTGATACTGCAAGAGCAGTCATAGAAATGGGATATGAAAAAGAGATGAATCATATATCAACCGGTGGTGGAGCTAGTCTGACATTTTTAGAAGGAGTAAAGCTTAAAGCTTTAGATGCTATCAATGAAAAAAAATAAAAAGAATTTATTAATAATTGCTATACTATCCGCTATTGTTTTATATTTATCTTTTAAAGATGATTTCACTACTAAAGTTAAATATTTATTTTCTTTTGACTTTAAGTGGTTAGTTTTAGCTTTTGCTTTAATCATATCATACTGGATATTAAAAGGAATCGTTTTATATAACTGCACGAAAAAATTAAAAAAACAGTACACAAAGAAAAAAGGTATTCATCTAATGATAACTACCCAATTTTTTCATGCAATAACTCCATTTTCAACTGGAGGCCAACCATGGCAGATATATAGATTAAAAAAAGAAGGATTAACCTTAGGTGAAAGCACCAATATCGTTATTGAGGACTTTATTGTATATCAAATTGCCCTAGTAACTTTAGGCGTTATAGCTGTTATTTCCAATAGAGTTTTTAATATATTACCTAGAAATAGTGCTTTAGGTCACTTAGTTACCATAGGTTTTATAATAAACTTGTTAGTTATCATTGGCTTATTTATAGTAGCTTTTAGTAAAAAGTGGAATAAAAAAATTATCGATGGATCAGTAAAACTATTATATAAATTAAAAATAATTAAAGATAAAGAAAAACTATTAAAAAAATCAGAGAATTTTATAACAAATTTTCATGAAAGTGCCAAAATATTATTTGAAAGCAAAACTAACTTTATTAAAATTATATTTTTAAATTTTATCGCATTAATACTTTTATATTTAATACCATATGCCTTAATCAAAGGACTAAACATTGATATAAATCCATTCATAGTTGTAGTAACATCGGCCTATGTTATGCTAATTGGATCGATGGTGCCAATTCCTGGAGGAACAGGTGGTTTAGAATATAGTTTTATGTCTTTCTTTAGTAGCTTTATTAAAGGTTCAAAATTATCAATAATAATGATAGTTTGGCGATTAATAACATACTATTTTGGAATAATTGTTGGAATAATTACTTTAAACATTCATAAGGAGGAGAGTAAATGAGAATAGGCATTTTTACCGAAACATATGCTCCGTATATAAGTGGCTTAGTAACTAGTGAAATAATGTTAAAAAAAGCTTTAGAAAAAAAAGGCCACGAAGTATACGTTGTAACCGCCAACTTAGATAACTTCCACTATGAATATAATGAAAAAGAAAAAGTTCTTAAAATACCAGGTATACCTACAGGTATATATAATGCTAGACTTACTAGTATTTATCCTATGCAAGCGATTAATAAAATCAAAAGTTGGAATCTAGATGTTATTCATTCGCAAACAGAATTTGCCATAGGATCATTTGCTAGACTATTTGCTAAACAGTATAATATTCCAATCGTCCATACATATCATACAATGTATGAAGACTACGTACACTATATAACAAAAGGTCACTTTAATAAATCAAGTAAAAAAATAGTCGAATACCTAACTAAATTTTACTGTGATAAAACCATAGGAGAGTTAATTGTTCCAACAAAAAAAGCATATGATTTATTTAAAGAAAAATATAATGTTGAAAGAAACATTCATATAATTCCAACCGGTATTGAAGTAGATAGATTTTATAAAGAAAATTTAAATGAAAAAAAAGTAAATGAGTTAAAGAAAAAATACAATATAAAAAGAGGGGACTTTACCCTTATATTTGTCGGTAGAATTGCCGAAGAAAAAAACATCCCATATATTATTGATGTTGCTGCTGATATTGCCAAAGATAAAAAGAATTTAAAATTAATAATAATTGGCGATGGTCCTGATAGAGAAAAATACCAAAAATACACTAAAGAAAAAAATGCTCAAAATAATATTATCTTCACCGGCAAAGTTTCGTGGGAAGAAATTAATAATTATTATGGATTGGGAAATGCCTTTATATCAGCCTCAACTACCGAAACTCAAGGGCTTACAATTATTGAAGCGATGGCTTCTTCTTTGCCAGCCTTATGCATAGATGATGAAAGCTTTAGAGGAACCGTTATAGATGATTTCAATGGGCTTTTATTTAAAAATAAAGAAGAGTGTAAAAAATGTATTTTAAGTATAATGGAAAACAAGAAGAATTTAGAAAAATTAAGTAAAGGTGCCAGAAATAGTGCTGACCAACACTCTTCAAAATACTTTGCCGAAAGAGTTTTAGATATATATAAATTAGCTATAAAAAATAAAAAACCTAGTTATAAAGAAAAAATAAGTAAATTTATAAAAAAGGTGATACCATGGAAAAAATGATTTTTGCTAATCAAAAAATGTATTTAAACTCATTAGAAAAAATAGAAAAATTTCAAGAAGAGATGCAAGATTACAAAGATAAATTCATCGTTATTCCCTCTGATATTTATCTTCAAAGTTTTATAAATAAAGGCTTTAAAGTTGGTGCTCAAAATGTTTCTGGTGAAAGTGAAGGAGCCTATACCGGGCAAACATCAGCCAAATCTTTAAAAGATTTAAAAGTAAAATATATTATGATAGGTCATTATGAAGTAAGAAAAAAGTATAATGAAGACAATAAAATAATTCAAAAGAAAATTGATGAAGCCCTTAAAAACAATTTAAAAGTAATCCTATGTGTAGGAGAAACAATAGAAGAAAAAATAAATGGAAAAGCTAAAGATGTTATAAAAAAAGAAATAGAAAATCTAAACTTAGATGAAAATGTCATTATTTCATATGAACCAGTGTGGGCTATAGCTTCAAGTATAACCCCAACTAATGAAGAAATAGAAGATATGGTAAACTATATCAAAAATATAAAAAATACAAAAGTTTTGTACGGTGGAAGTGTTGGTCCAGAAAATATCGAAACATTAAACAAAATACCTAATTTAAATGGATTTTTATTAGGCAGTAAAGCTTTAAAAAGTAGTAATCTAAAAAAAATAATAGAAGTTGTAAAATAACTTCTATTTTTATTCGACAAAATTAGCTATTTTTTACTCTAGAAAACAATGTAAAGATTTTGTATAATTTGAATGTAAAGGAGAAAAGGACATGAAAACGAACATTTTAATGATCGATGATAACAAAAATCTAATTGACATGATAAAGGAATATTTCAAAAATAATGAAAGCATAAACATAACACATGAAGCTTATGATGGTGAAGAAGGAATAAAGATTTTAGAAGAAAATAAAGATAACATTGATTTATTAATATTAGACTTAATAATGCCAAATAAAGATGGCTTTTATGTGTTAAATGAAATGAAAAAAAGAGGTATAAATAAAAAAGTTATAGTCGCAACAAGTTATAATGCAGCTGAAGTAATTAGAGAAGTATCAGAGTATGGAGTAAGTTATTATGTTTTAAAGCCTTTCGATTTAAATATTTTAGAAAAAAGAATAAATGATATTATTAATAAGCAGCCAGACAGTAAAAATATCGATTTTTACAACAGTAATATACAAGTTTCAATCACCAAAATGCTGCACGAACTTGGAATACCATCGCATATAAAAGGATATGGGTATATAAGAGAAGCCGTAAATATAATATTTGAAAACCCAGAAATAATTGGTGGAATAACAAAAGAATTATATCCAGAACTAGCCCATAAATTTAATACAACAGTATCAAGAGTAGAACGAGCTATTAGACACGCCATAGAAGTAAGTTGGAATAGAGGAAATTTGGATTTTATGGAAGAATTATTTGGTTATAGTGTCGATATTGATAAAGCAAAACCGACCAATTCAGAATTTATGGTCACCATAGCCGATAAATTAAGACTAGATTTTCATAGAGTAATCTAGTTTTTTTTGTAATGATATGTTAAAATAAAAATAAGGTGATAATATGAAAAATAAAGGGTTCACATTAGTAGAGATAATGGGAGTAATAGTAATAGTAGGATTATTACTATTATTAATCGTACCCAATCTAGTAAATAGAATAAGTAGTGGAAAAGGAAGAGTAACGCAAGTAACAAAAGACATAATATATAATGGGGCAAGTCAATATATAAGAGAAAATAGAAATGTCTATAAAGTAGGAGAGTACTGCGTATTAATAGAACAACTAATAAACGATGAGAAATTAAAAAGTCCAGTAAAAGATGTGACTGGTGAAATAAATAATGGAAATGCCCTAGATAAGGAATATGCGGTGCATGTAAGAATAAGTGGAAGTGGAAACGAAGAGTATGAACTAGAAGAAAAAATGACATGTCTAAGCTCAATAAATGCACCAATGCCAAGCATAGAAGTAGATAAAAAAAATTTAAAAGTAACGATAGAATGGCCACAAGTAGGAGAAGGAACCGAATATCCATACGAGATAGAAAAAAGAAGCTATAGTATCCCAAACGATAATAAAGAATATGAAGTGAGTGGAAATAATAGTGAAAGAAAAGTCGTAGAGATAACCACAAATCCAGCCGAAACGCCACATTTGACAAAATCAGGAAATGTCGAAGCGTGCATAAAATATGAAGATGTAGAGAAAAAATGTACAAGTAGGACAGTAAATGTAAGTGGAGTAGAAGTAGAATTTCACCCAGATGGAAGTAATAAAAAATGGATGAAAAGTAGTGACGTAGAAGTAAAAGCAATAAGTGAATATGGAATAGCACCGAATCAACAGATATGTTACAAATGGGAAAGCACAAAAACATATAATCCCAAAGGAACAATAACCTGCGGAAGCGGAAATAAAATAAATGGGACGTATGTAGATAATAATACAATAACAGCGACTGTAAAAGATAGTACAAGCTTAGGCTTCACAGGAGACTATTATTTAGTAATAGGCCAAGGAATCAAAACAAACTTACCATTAGCATTAGATACAGATGTCATAAGCAGTGAATTTAAATTAGATAATACCCCACCAGCAGCACCAAAAATAACAAATCCAGTAAGTGGATATACTGGAGGAAGTATAAACTTAACAGTAGAGTCAAAAGATAATGAATCAGGAATGGAAAGTTTCCAATATACGTATAACGCAAATGCAACAAAAATAAGTACAACAAATGATCAACAGAATTGGATAAAATTAAAAGGATGTAATAATAAAAACAAATGTAAAACAGAGCCGTGGAGTGCGAGTAGGAATCAGTTAGTATATATAAGAGCCTGTGACAAAGTAGGAAATTGTTCTAAAAAAAGTAGTACATATATAAGAATAGATAAAGTATTACCAACCTGTAGTGTAACGAAAAATACTTCAAATTCACCAGACGGAATAACCGTAACCGTAAAATGTGGTGATCCACAAATAAGTGGACAACCAGGATCAGGGGTAAAAACATGTGCCGGAGTAAGTGGTGAAAGTGCGAAGAAGACTGGATTAAAATCAAGTCAAACATATACAGTTGAAGATAATGTTGGAAATAAAGGAACATGTAAAGTAACAGTAAGTACAAGAAAACAATATGCCCAAAGACGCTGCAGTTCATGTAAAAGATGTTCAAGTGCTGGATGTGAATCTCGTGGTTCTTGGGTTTGTACAAGATACAAAGGCGGGTATTCATATTCATGTCAGAAATGGTACTGCGCCCCAGGACTAGATGAAGTCGGATGTGGTCATGCCCTTGATAGCCATGGTAGATGCTGCGGATATGTGAGATCAACATGCTATGAACCAAGAACATGCGCGGATGGATATTATCCATGTAACAAATATAAAGCAAACTGCTCAAAGTGTAATGGATGTAATTCATGGGGAAGCTATGGCGGCTGGCAAAATAGTAAACCAACCTGTAGTGGAAATTATTCATGCAGAGAAAGGACAGTATATTATTAAGATGCCAAAAAGGCATCTTTTCTTTACACATTTAAACAAATACACAGTAAAAACATTTGAATAAAACATATATTTATTTTATACTATAATTAGGTGATAATATGAAAAATAAAGGATTTACTTTAATAGAACTTTTAGGAAGTATAACACTACTTGCGATAATTGCTTTACTTGCATTCCCCGCTATTTTAAATTTATTAAACGGTTCACAAAATGAAATTGATAAAGCCAAAATAGATTATATCGAAAGTGCTGCTGCAGAATATGTAAATGACCATACTACTAATTATAAAAAGATTAAAGATAATGTATATACAGTATCTGTTCCAACACTTGTTGAACAAGGATATATTAGTGATACAATGTTAGATTCTGAAAACATTGGTAATTGGTGTGTTGTAGTTAAAGTGGTTGAAAACACTTCAAACAATATAAAGGATATAAAATATACATATGAGTTTAATGCAAACTGCTAGATGCCTTGAATTTAAATGCAAAATATAATATAATTATCCAAGGTGATTTTCATGTGGCAAATTGGAAATATTAAAATAAAAAACAAAGTCGCACTTGCCCCAATGGCCGGTATATCTAATCCTGCATATATAAAAATATGCGAAGAAATGGGTTTAGGATATGCGATAACCGAGCTTATAAGTGCTGAAGCAATTGTGAGAGGAAATATAAAAACCTTAAATATGCTAAAAGGTTATGATAAAATAGATATCCCAGTAGCCATTCAACTTTTTGGTTCAAATGAAAAATCGATGGCCAAAGCGGCTGAAATAATGTCTAAAAAATATAATTTTAAAATAATAGATATCAATATGGGCTGTCCAGTTCCAAAAGTTGCTTTATCTGCAGAAGCTGGAAGTGCCTTACTTAAAAATCCAGAAAAAGTTTTTGCCATAGTAAAAAGTGTAGTAGATAGTGTGAACGTCCCTGTTACAGTTAAAATAAGAAGTGGCTGGGATCAAGAACACATAAATGCTATAGAAATTGCTAAAATATGTGAAAAAGCCGGAGCCCAAGCGATTACGGTTCACGGAAGAACAAGAAGCCAAGGATATAGTGGAAAAGCAGATTTAGAAATAATAAAAAAAGTAAAGGAAAATGTAACAATTCCTGTTATTGGTAATGGTGATATAAAGACAAAAGAAGATGCTAAATATATGCTTGAATATACAAAATGTGATGCCATTATGATAGGAAGAGGAGCTCTTGGTAATCCTTGGTTAATAAAAAATGTAGTATCTTATTTAAAAGAAAATAATGAAGAGATAATACCTACAAAAAGTGAAAAAATTAATATGATAAGAAAACATTTTAAATATTTATTAGATATAAAATCAGAAAAAACAGCCCTACTAGAAATGCGAACTCATGCCGCATATTATCTAAAAGGAATTCCTGGTTCAGCACAAATAAAAGAAAAAATATTTAAAACAAAAACGAAAGAAGATTTTTTAAAAATAGTAGAAGAAATATAGAAAGTGTGATTGTATGTTTTTTAAAACAAATATGTATAAAAAAATATATGATAAAATCAAAAAGAGTGACACCATTGTTTTAGCTCGTCATGTCGGACCAGATCCTGATGCTTTAGGAAGCTCTTTAGGTTTAAAACAAATAATTTTGGATAATTTTCCAAACAAAACAGTTTATTGTATAGGTAGTCCAGCTGCCAAATTTAATTTTATTGGATCAGTAGATAAACTTCCAGAAAATTTAGATAATAAAGAAGTTTTGCTAATAGTAACTGATACTCCAGATCACCGAAGGGTAGATGGCGTAGACCCTAGAAACTTTCCAAATTCAATTAAAATAGATCATCACCCATTTGTTGAAAAAACGTGCAATATAGAATGGATAGAAGAAAATGCTTCTAGTGCTTCGCAAATGGTCCTAGAATTAGTTTTCAACACAAATCTAAAATTAACTACTAAAGCTGCTGAAAAATTATATGCTGGAATAGTAGCTGACACAGGAAGATTTATGTTTTTCTATTCAAGCTCAAAAACATTTGAACTAATAAGCAAAATGCTTAAAGAAACTGAGCTTGATATTACAAAAGTATACACCAATTTATATTTAAGGGAATATAAAGAAATAAAATTTCACGGATACATGTCTCAAAATTACACTATTACTGATAATAAAGTAGGATATTTGATTATAAGTGATGAAATATTAAAAGAATATGATGTTGATGCTGCCACCCCAGGAAATATGATAAATAGTTTCAATCATATAAAAGAAATGCTAATATGGGTAACCGCAACACTAGATAAAGAATTAGGTAGTTATAGAGTTTCTATTAGATCAAGGGGACCTATAATAAATGAAGTAGCTGCCAATCATGGTGGTGGTGGACACATGTATGCTAGTGGAACCAGATTAAAGACAGAAGAAGAAATAAAAAAACTAATCGAAGACTTAGATAAAGTTAGCAAAGAATATATAAAAAATCTCTAGAATTTCTAGAGATTTTTATCTATAATAATAGTAACCACCATAATAAGGATAATATGGATAATAATTAGGTCTATTATAAAAGATTGGAGATATTAGACCACCCGTAATCCCACCTAACAAAAATGGACCCCAAAAATTTCCTTGATTGTTAAATCCAGGTCTAAAACCAGGACGAAAACCAGGTCTAAATCCTTGATTCATATTAAAAACCCCTTTCATAATATAATATGTCAAAAGTAAAAAACAGTTAAATATTTTAATAGTACTATACATATAATTTCCTAGGTGAGAAAATGAAAAAACTTTTTCAAAGTATAGGAATAATTACCCTTATGATAGGAAGTTTTATATTAACAGATAAGATAGAACTAGCATCAAAACAAAGCGACACTTTACTAAATGAAATAAAAAGTAAAAAAGACGGCTATAAAGAAAACGCTATTGAACCATTAATAAAAGATAATACAATTATCCCGGGACTTAATGGCAAAGAAGTAGACATAGAAAAAAGTTATAAAGAAATGAGTAAAATAGGATATTTTGATGATAAACTTTTAATATATAAAACCCTTAAAGTAGAAGAAACATTAGATAAAAATAAAGACAAATATATAATAAGTTTAAACAATAGTAAAATGACAGTAGGATTAATATTTAAAGTGGATGAAAAAGATGATATTACAAATATTATAAGAAAACTAAATGAAAGAAAAATAAAAGCCACTTTTTTTATAGATAGTAGTTATTTAGAAAAACATCATAATCAAATTATTAAATTAGTAAGTAGTGGACATACTATTGGAAACTTAAGTAATAAAGAAGATTATACAGATAGTGATTTTGTTTGGATGAAAACAATAATAACTAATATTGGACCACAAAAATATAATTATTGCTATACCGAAAAAGAAAATAAAACAATAATTAAAAATTGTACTATCCAAGATTCATACACAATAATGCCAACAGTAACAATAAAAAACAATCACTTTTTAAACATAAAAAAGCTACTAAGACCAGGCTTTATAATCTCACTAGAAGTAAATAAAAGTTTAAATAATGAAATAGAAACAATTCTAAATTACATAGAATCAAAAGGATATACCATAAAATCATTAGAAGAAGGTTTAAAAGAATAACCTTTTTTAATATTTAAACTCATAAGTATTTTATCAAAAATACTTTTTTAATGTGTAAACAATATTCTGTAAAATATTACTTTAAACTGTTGAAAAAATCGTGGGGGGGGGGTATAATGGTGTTATAGAGTAGGAAAGTAGGTAAAATATGAAATTAAAAAAAGATCAAAGAACAATATTATTAATATCATTATCAGTAATAGCTTTAATAATGGTAGTAGGATTTGCCGCTTTTAGTACAAGTTTAAATATAAATGGTACAGCAAATATTTCAACAAATTGGTGTGTAGGATTTGATAATACAAAAACAAACACTTATGAAATCACAAAAGGAAAAAGTACAGGAACAAGTCCAGATGCCACAATGGGCTATGATGGAACTGCATGTTCAAGTACTTATGTACCTATAGCTAATTTAGGAGCAGTATTTTATCAACCAGGAGATAAGATAGAATATACTTTAACAATAGCCAATAAAGGAAGTATAGATGCTGTAATAGAAAGTATAACAGTAGATGGAAGTAGTGTAACAAGTAACCAAACAATAACAAAAGGAAATATAATATGGAAAGTGTATATGCCAGCATCAACTACACTTCAGGCAACAACAGGAACAACAACAATGGTAGTATCAGCAGAATTTCAAAACAAAACTGATTTAGTATCATATAATGCTCATGAAACCCAAACAATAACAGTTGGAATAAATGCAGTACAAAATAATGGAAGTAATGCGCTGACAGTTACACCATCAACCCAAACAGTATATTCATGGAATACAGATACAATAACTGTAGGTACATCACAATTAACAGATTTAGTATCAACAAAAACTACAAACCCATATTATATAAGTGAAGCAGACATTCAAAGTGCATTAAATGGAAAAACAGGATCTACGATATATAATAAATATACAGTAGAAAATGATACAATAACAGAAGGATATGCTTGCCAAACTTTCGGAATCTTAAGTAGGGCAGAATGTATAAAAATGAGTACAGATGGCTCAGAATATGGATATGATGCAGGAGGAAACCATACTGGTAATGCTGGAATATTAAAAGCATTACAAAGTAATTCAACATTTACTGGTGCTTCAGGCTCTTGCAGCTTCCGTTCGAGCAGTTCGAATTGCTATGTCGGCGATCTGGGTTTGAGTGCCCGCTCCATCGGCTATGTGGGCGCCGGCGATACCGGCTCTGGCGCGGGTTGCTATGTCTACAATGATGGCGGTGCGAATTGCGGCGAGTAGCAGTAGTGGCCCAGCCGAAAATCTTGTAATCTAAAATCCTTTCTAGTTTAATCTAGGAAGATTATTAGAATGATAAATAAGGTAAAAAAAATAAACATATATAAAGCAGCGTCATTCGCGTAAGCGAATGCGCATGTGCCGAACGGTAGTGTAGACACCACAAATTCCTAAGGAATTTGTAATAAGGGCGTGTCATCGTAAGGTGACTTGCCCTTCCGCAATTAATTTAGGTAAAAACGTTAAAATGTTTTTATAGGGTTATTCTGTTTAAGGCTCTTGCAACTTTGACGCTAACAATTCGAACTGTGATGCTTCTGGTTTGAATGTCAATGCTAATTCGAATGGTAATGTCAATTCCAACGACGGCAGTGCGAACTGCAATGTCAATAATGATGGCAATGCGAACTGCAATGAGTAGTTGCTCCTGCCCAGCATTTTCCTTGATAACTATAGGTTATGAGTTACTATTTTTTTGAAATAGTCTTCCATAATCATAAGACTTGGAAACAAGAATAATCCTTGTAATTTAAAGCAGTATTATAAATTACAAAATATATGCAGTAAATGAAAACTTAGGTTAGTAGTATTATAACCAAATAAAAGTGTTTGTAATGCGAAAGCCTTCGTTTTCTATCCTTACTGCGTTTTTTATTGTAACAGCACAACCCCTGCTGTTTTTTTTGTTTACAAAAAGGAAATAAACATTTTCTCCAGTATATATAATATAGAGGTGATTATTATTAACTATTATAATGAGATAAAAAATAAAATAATTGATAATGAAGTATATTCTAAAGTAAAAAAATATTCAAAAGAAAGACATAAAGTCATTATATATTTTGAAATTAGAAACTTTTAAATAAAGCAGGTAAAGAATATGGTAAAAATATAATTAAACAATATTCAGAAAAACTAATGATTGTAGTTGGTACAAATTATACTGAAAGAAATCTAAGATACATGAGACAACTTTATGAAACGATACTTGAAACAAAATGTAACACATTGTGTTCCAAATTATGTTGGAGTCATTAGATTAAAATAACACAGTAGGAATTATTGTTTGTAAACAGGATAATGAATACGTTATAAAATATTGCTCTGATGAGAGAATAATTTCTAGAGAATATGAACTTGTATGACATTCTATAAGATATGATAATATAAATTTTGAAAACTAAATATATCTTATATCTAAAAATTTAATAAATACTTGACATAATTTGCCGTTTTTATTTGTTTTTAAACGGTTTTTTTGATACAATTAAAAAGGTGATAACATGGCAAAGTATGATGAGAGTTCAATAAAAATACTAGAAGGATTAGAGGCCGTTAGAAAAAGACCAGGAATGTACATCGGTTCAACAGATAAAAGAGGGCTTCATCACTTAGTATGGGAAATAGTTGATAATAGTATCGACGAAGTGATAAACGGCTATGGAAATAAAATAATTGTAACCATCCACAAAGATGGTTCTTTAAGCGTTGAAGATTTTGGTAGAGGTGTTCCCGTAGGTATGCACCCAAGTGGCAAAAGTACACCAGAAGTAATATACACCATATTGCACGCCGGTGGAAAATTTGAAACATCTGGTTACAAAGTATCAGGTGGTCTTCATGGTGTTGGTGGTTCTGTAGTTAATGCTTTATCAAGATGGATGGAAGTGACTATTAGAAGAGATGGCGGAGAATACTTTATCGCCTTTGAAAACGGTGGTCACGTAAAAACCCCACTTAAACAAATAGGAAAATCACATAAAACTGGAACAACAGTTAGATTCATGCCAGATGAATCAATATTTCAAACAACAACTTTTTCATACAGTACTATATGTGAAAGAATGCAAGAAAGCGCTTTTTTACTTAAAAATTTAACTATAGAGGTAAGAGATGAAATATCCGAAAGAAGTGAAATATATCACTATGAAAAAGGATTGAATTCATTTGTTGAATATTTAAATACTGATAAAAAAACAATTCATAAACCATTTGACTTTGAAGGAAATAAAGATGGTATTAACGTTGAAGTAGCTTTCCAATATACCGAAGGATACTCCGAAAACATAATATCATTTGTCAATAATGTAAAAACATCAGATGGTGGTACGCATGAAGTTGGTTTTAAAACAGCTATAACGAGAGTATTTAATGATTATGCTAGAAATAATGGTTATTTAAAGGCAAAAGATAAAAATTTTGAAGGACCAGATACCAGAGAAGGCTTAACAGCTATCATAAGTTTGCAAATACCTGAAAAATTATTACAGTTTGAAGGCCAAACAAAAGGTAAATTAGGAACGCCGGCAGCTCGTACGATAGTTGACAGTATTACTACTGAACACATGCAATTTTTCTTAGAGGAAAATAAAGATATAGCAATTAAAATACTTGAAAAAATGGTGAAGTCAAAACAAGTAAGAGAAGCTGCTAGAAAAGCTAGAGATGAAGCCAGAAATGGCAAGGGAAAAAACCGAAAAGAAAAATCAATAAGTGATAAATTCACCCCAGCTCAATCTAAAGACCCTAAGATTAATGAATTATTCTTAGTCGAAGGAGATTCGGCTGGCGGTTCGGCTAAACAAGGAAGAGATAGAAAATTTCAAGCTATTCTTCCGCTTAGAGGAAAAGTAATAAACACTGAAAAAGCCTCATTAACAGATGTTTTAAACAATAATGAAATAAATACGATGATTCAAACAATTGGCGCTGGAATAGGTAGTGATTTTGAAATAAAAGATTGTAACTATGATAAAGTAATTATTATGACCGATGCTGATGATGACGGGGCTCATATTACTATTTTATTACTAACATTCTTTTATAGATTTATGAAACCTTTAATCGAAAATGGTCATTTATATGTAGCCATGCCACCATTATATGCTTTAAAAAATGGCAACAAAATATATGATTACGCTTGGAATGATGAAGAAGCTGAAGAAATTAGAAAAAAGCATAAAGTAAAATTAGAAAAACAAAGATATAAAGGTCTTGGTGAAATGAATGCTGAACAACTCTGGGAAACAACAATGGATCCCAAAAGACGTAGCTTAATAAAAGTAAATTTGACAGATGCTTCCTTAGCTGAAAGAAGAGTATCAGTTTTAATGGGAGATAATGTTGAACCAAGAAAACAGTGGATAGAAGAAAATATTGAATTTACTTTAGAAGACAATTATACAAAGTAGGTGAACACATGGAAGAAACAAAAGAAACGATAAAAAAAATATATGACTATTCACTTGAATATATAATGGGTGATAGTTTTGGAAGATATGCCAAAACTATTATTCAAGATAGAGCTTTGCCAGATGTTAGAGACGGTTTAAAACCAGTTCAAAGAAGAATTCTATATGCCATGTATAAAGATGGAAACACTTATGATAAGCCAACAAAAAAATCAGCAAAAGCCGTTGGAAATATTATGGGATTTTATCACCCTCATGGAGATTCTAGTATATATGATGCCATGGTTAGAATGAGCCAGTGGTGGAAGAACAATCTATGTTATATTGAAATGCAAGGAAACAATGGTTCCATGGATGGTGATGGCGCCGCCGCTATGCGTTATACTGAAGCAAGACTTTCAAAAGTGGCTGGTGAGCTTCTAAAAGATATTAATAAAGACACCGTATTAATGAGTTTAAACTATGATGATACGTTATTGGAACCAACTGTATTGCCAGCTAAATTTCCTAATTTACTCGTTAATGGTGCAACAGGAATTTCCGCTGGATATGCTACTAACATTCCACCACATAACCTAGGTGAGATAATTGATGCAACTATAAAACGTATCGATAGTCCAAATTGTCATTTAGACACAATTTTAGACATTGTTAAAGGACCAGATTTTCCAACGGGAGGCGTTGCCGAAGGTATAAGTGGTATTGAAGAAGCCTTTCGTACTGGAAGAGGGAAAGTAAATGTAAGATGTAAGTACGAAATAGTTGGGACAAAAAACAAAAGACAAATAATTATAAGTGAAATACCTTATGAAGTAAATAAAGCCTCATTAGTGAAAAAAATAGATGATATTAGAATTGAAAAAAAAGTAGATGGAATTGCTGAAGTAAGAGATGAAACAGATAGAAATGGCTTACAAATAGCTATAGATTTAAAAAAGGATGCCAATGAAGATTTAATTATAAACTATTTATTAAAAAACACAGATATGATGGTTTCATATAATTACAACATGGTTGCTATTGTAAATCGTAGACCAATGATTTTAGGAATTTTAGAAATACTAGATGCCTATATAAATCACTTAAAAGAAGTAATAACTAGAAGAACAGAATTTGATTTAAAAGTAGCTAAAGCTAGAATGCATATTCTAGAAGGATTAATAAAAGCTTTATCAATATTAGATGAAGTAATTAAAACCATTAGAGCTTCTAAAAACAAAGCTGATGCTATTGTAAACTTACAAACAGAATACGACTTTACTAAAGAACAAGCTGAAGCTATCGTAAACTTACAATTATATAAATTAACTAACACAGATGTTACAGAACTTGAAGAAGAATTAAAACAAAAAGAAAAAGAAATAGCTGTTTGGACGCAAATATTAGAAAATGAAGCAGCTTTAAAACATGTTATGAAAACCGAATTAAAATTAGTAAAAAAAGAATATGACACACCTAGAAAAACCGAAATAAAAGACGAAGTTACAGAAATAAAAATTGATAATACGTCATTAATACCAAAAGAAGATTGTATGGTCGTCGTAACTAAAGAAGGATACGCTAAAAGAGTATCAATGCGAAGTTATGGCGCCAGCATGGAAGAAACAGGTCTTAAAGATAAAGACTATCCAATTGGAATATATGAAGCCAATACCATGGATACATTACTTGTATTCACAGATTTAGGCAATTTCTTATATATTCCAGTTTATGAACTTCCAGATTTAAAATGGAAAGATTTAGGTAAGCATTTAAGTAACATAATAAAAATAACTAGTGACGAAAATATTGTAGCTTCATACTTAACTAAAAATTTTGAAGATAACATTAATTTCTTAACAATAACTAAAAACGGTATGATAAAACAAACACCAATTAGTGAATTAAAAGTTCAAAGATATACCAAACCAGTAGCGCTAATGAAACTAAAAGGAAATGATAAAATAGTTTCCGTAGAAACAGCCCAAAAAGAAACATTTATTACAACAAATAGAGGTTATGGTTTAAGATATATGACCGAAGAAGTTCCAGTAACAGGCCTAAGAGGTAGTGGTGTTAAAGCTATAAATTTAAAAGATGATTATGTTGTCTCAGGTCGAAGTTACGACGAAGGCATGTTTGTCGTAGTTATAACCGATAATGGTACTGGAAAAAGAATAAAAATGGATGAATTTGAAATAACATCGAGAGCTAGAAAAGGGGTACTAGTAGTGAGAGATGTTAAAACCAATCCATATCACATTGTAAATTCATTCATTGTAAACAATAAACAAGAAATTGGCATATTAACTGATGAAATAACTTATTATAAAGTAACCGATTTTAGAGTTTGTGATAGATATCAAACAGGAACCCAAATCACTAAAAACAAAATAGAAAAAGCTTTTTCAAAAATAGTTATGACAAATGATAATGAACAAGAAAATATCGATGTATCTTTAGATAAAGTTGACGAACAAATAATGACCATTGATGATTTTCTAGATGATTTAAAAGATAGTTAAAAAACTATCTTTTTATGTATAAAAAAAAGAAAACAAAATATAATTAGTTAGGAGGAGTTTTATGGAAAAAATAATACCATTTAAGAAAAATATACCATTTAAAACAAATGTGTATGATATTAATAGTATATCGCTTGAACACACTCTATCACTAAAGGAAGAGTACTTGATAGTTGGTAGTTTTGTAATTAGCGGAACATACAAAATTACCAGCAGTAGTATTAATACCGATGAGTTTAATTTTGAAGTACCTACAGAAATAAATATTGATAGAAAGTATGAAACCAAAGATATAACAATAGACATTAATGATTTTTATTATGAAATAATTGATAATAAAGAATTATTAATTAATATTGAAGTTATAATTAAAAACCTTGAAGAAAAAGACAAAACAGAAAAAATTACAGAAGAAATAGTAAGTGAAGAAACAAGAGAAGAAGTAAAACCTCGTGAAATAGTAACATCAATATTTGAAAGCCTAGATGATAATGAGAATTATGTTACGTACAAAGTACACATAGTGGGTGAAAATGACACCATAGAATCTATAACCCAAAAATATGGAATAGCAAATAGCAAATTAGAATTATATAATGATTTATCCGCACTTAAATTAGGGGATAAATTAATAATTCCAACTGATGATTAAAATTAGTAATATAAGAACCAATTTTGAAGTAAAAAGAATAGAAAAAATTGGCAAAGTTATAATAATTAATGGTGAAGAAAAGCTTGTCTACAAAGAAGGCCACATAAGTAATGAAATATTAGAATATTTAAAATCTCGAAATTTTGAATATATGCCAAATATAAAAAATAATGAAACATACTACACCATGAATTATATAGAAGATTTAAATATTCCAAAAGAACAAAAAATAATAGATCTAATCAAATTAACCGCCCTAATGCACAGTAAAACAACCCACTATAAAGAAATAGATATAGACTATTATAATGAACTATTTGAAGATATATATAACAACATAGAGTATTTATATAGTTATTACACTGATTTAATTACCATAATTGAAGCTAAAACATTTCCAAAGCCAAGCGAACAATTATTAGAACGAAACATTTCTAAAATATATGAAGTGCTAGAATTTAACGATAAAAAATTACGTGATTGGCACAATTTAATAAAAAATAAACAAAAAGAAAGAAACGTAATAGTTCATGGGAATTTAAAATTAGATCACTTCATTAGAAATAAAAATTCATATTTAATTAGTTGGGATAAAGCTAAAATAGCTTCCCCCGTATTTGACCTTTATAAATTATATCAAAATCATGCTTTAGATTTTGATTTTACCCCTTTAATAAAAATTTATGAAAAAAACTATCCTCTTACTAAAGAAGAAAAAGAACTGCTATTTATTTTAATAAGTATGCCAGAAAAAATTGAATTAAATAAAAATGAATATGAAAATTGTAAACAGTTAAGCAAGTTTTTAGATAAAATGTATAAAACAGAAAAACTGATTTCACCAGAAGCATCTAAATAAAGAAAGAGAAAGCAAAATAAAAATCATAAAAAGTAAAAATACATTAAATCTTGTAACAACAAACAAAGTTATAATTAATTGATAAAATAAAATAATAACCGAAATTAAACACAAAAGACTCCACATACCAAATCTCATAAAATCACCTATAAATAATATATGAAACAAATAAATAATCGTTAAATTAAAATGTACACTGTACATTTTATTCTTTACATCAATAAAAAATAATGTATAATTAAAATAGGTGATATCATGAAAAATAAAGGTTTCGTCACATCAGCATTACTATATGGTATATTATCTGTATTTATAGTACTATTATTAAGTACTGTCGCTATAACAGGTAATAGAAAACTTGCGGTTGATAGATTAAAACAAAGTGCATTAGATGACGTTCAAAACTTAACGACCGACGAAGAATGTTTTATACTAGTACCAGATAGCGGTAAATATGCTATTGCGGGTTACAAATGGGAGGGTTGCCCAAGAACGGTCTTTATTCCCAAAAATAGTAAAATATTTAAAATTAAAACTAATGCCTTTTCTAAAGCCGGTGAAAGTTTAATTAACATCACAATTCCAGGAACAATTAGTGAAATTGAAGAGAATGCCTTTGCAGAAAATAGTGGTATGATCTTTATAATAAAAAATAAAAATGCCGATTTAGCCCTTCCAGACCAGAATGATATCGATGAAGGAATAGTATGGGGAGCTGAAAAATCTACTTATAGATTAGAATAGAAATATACTAATTATAAAAAGAAAAAAACGAAAATAATATTGACACAATCAAAGATAAATGGTATATTTATTGATGTTTAGAGATTAATTTGTATAGACTATGAAGTGGAAGAGTAATATAAAAACTGCTTAAAGAGAGCTAGAAGGGTGAGAGCTAGCAGTAAGTTTTATATGAATAACGCCACAGAGTTACTTACCTAGTATATAAGTAAGTCGGCTGTAATCCGTTACCATATTATAAGTTTCTTTAAAGATGGAACTATAGAGTGATCACTAAAAAAAGATAAATAAGGTGGTACCGCGAATTACAGTTATTCGTCCTTAGGGATGTTAACTGTTTTTTGTTAAAATGCCTGATTAGCTCAGTCGGTAGAGCGCACGGCTGTTAACCGTTAGGTCGTAGGTTCGAGCCCTACATCAGGCGCCATTTAATTTGCCCAATTAGCTCAGTTGGTAGAGCGCACGGCTGTTAACCGTTAGGTCGTAGGTTCGAGTCCTACATTGGGCGCCACTTTTGCCTGATTAGCTCAGTTGGTAGAGCGCACGGCTGTTAACCGTTAGGTCGTAGGTTCGAGCCCTACATCAGGC
>CAZKKR010000014.1:0-27380 GCA_964553605.1 uncultured Muribaculaceae bacterium
TTAAATATATCACTTAATTATTAATATGTCAATATTTTTTATTTATTTTTGTTTTTATAAACTTTGGTAAGTGTTCTTTTACCATTGTTTAAAATATATTCCCATGTAAAATCTGGATTTACTCTTGTTATTTGAGCTTGTTTAGCTCTAAATCCATCACATTGTGTTACTACTCTTTTAATGCCTGTTTCATAACATTCTTTTATTGGTGAGTCTTCTCTTAAAGAATTTTCAACATCGTATATATCCGAATTACATGATGCTAAATGTCTTAAAGCACATTTTGGACATATTGATTCTACGTTACATGGTAATACTACAACTCTAATAATCTTTCTGTCAAGTTTCATATTATTTTCCCCTCCCAGTTGTGTTATTATACATAAATAATATGATTTGTCAAATTTAGTTTGTTTCGTCGTAACCAGCTGTTTTATAGTTGTTTCCACATTTAATATATGGAATATATGTTATTTTAGCTTCTTCTTTTTTAAATACAACATATCCTGTACATTCTTCAGCACCGTTAGGATCTAATAATTTGTTTTCTACATAGCCTTTTTCTTTTAACATATTATATTTTAATATCCAAGTTTCACTACTTTCCATAGTTCCTTGGTAATTATCATTTTCATATCTTTGAGCTGCTAATTTAATTCTATTTTCTAAATCGCTATATGTTACATTCGTTAAATCTTGTGACTCTTCAGTTTGTTTTTCTTCTTTTTTCTTTTTTGTTTCTTTTTTAGTTTCAACTTGTTCTGTTTCTTTTTTTTGCTTTGAACTAGCTTTTTTAGTAATTGATACTATTCCTTTAAATACTAGTGCAAATATAACACATACTAAAAATATAATAAATAGTATTTTTAATAATTTTTGTAAGCTCCATTCATCATTCATAATCTTATCCCCCTCATTTTGTCTACATTAAATCTATATAATGTGCTAGGTCTACCATTTCCCAAATTATCTTTTATACCAGTATCAACTATTAGGTCTTGTGACATTATTTTTTTCTTAAAGTTTTTTCTGTCATTTTCTTCGTTCGTTATACTTTCATAAAAAGTTTGAAGTTCTGATAGTGTAAAATCGCTTGGAAATAAATGTAATAATATATCATGGTAATTGCAAGTAATTTTATATTTTATTTCTTTACTTGTTTTTTCTATTATCTCTTTATGATCAAAGCCTAATTTTGGAAGTTCATCAATATTAAACCATTCAGTATTATCTTTTTCTTTTTTCATGTCTACCAACTGTTTATCAGTTACTATTACATTTGTTAAGGCAACTACTCTTCTATTTTCATATCTATTTAAATCACTAAAGGTTTTTTCCTCATATGTAAAACTATATTCTATTGGACTAATTTCTTCAAATATTTGCTTTGTGCTTTGTTCCATAGTTTCCTTATCATTAATAAACTCACCTGGTAAAATCCAATATCCAAAATATGGTTCCTTTTCTCTTTTTTTAAGTAGTATTTTTAATTTTCCCTCATCTGCCGCACATATGATGAGTATATTTTCAATTTCATTATTAGAATTTTCCATGTATACTTCCTTTCTAATAAAGTATGAATATTATATAAATATTAGTCTTGCTTGTCAATTTTTAACTTTATTTTATCATATATGATTGCGGCAGCATATTTAATGCTTATGTTTCTTTCTATTAAATACATTATGTCATCATATTTTTTGTTTTCAATTGGATATGATAGTAAACATAGGTTTTCAGCATCCATGCCATCATTTGTTCTAAGAACTTTTTCTATTTCGGCAAGCTCTTTCATTAAACTATCATAGTTTTTTGTCCCTTTTAAATTTACAAAGGTTTTTAACATTTCAAAAGTAATAATACTATGATTATAGTGGCTTTTAAAATATTCATCTAATGTGATATATTGATCGCGGTATTCATTATCATTACTTAAATATTTATATTCACCCTTATAAAGCATCATTACTAGTTTTACTATATCATATTCTTTATAATTATATTTTTTAATATTATATTCAATAGCTTCATTTATAACATCATAAACAGGATTTAAAAATTCTGTTTCTAATCTTGTGTCTCTTATTTCTTCTTCACTCATTTTATCAGCCCATTTCTACAATTTAATTATATAAAAAAATACTACTTACAGTCAATCAAAAAAACAGTAAATTTTAGTAAATTATACATTTATTGCACAAAAGTGATTGAAAAATCATTTGTTTTATAGTATACTTTGATTAAGATATGGAGGTCTTCACTATGGACAATGAGATTTTTGAAACAACGCAGGAAATGCGTATGGATGCTGCTACGACGGATAAGAAAGATTTTATTATTAATAAATTAAACAGCATTATTGATGAAAATGATTCAAATGATTTAACCGCTGAATTGCCTTTTCAAAATACGGCAAAAATTCAAAGCAATATTTTAAGCATTTTTGGTGATGCAGATGATATAAGGTCAGATGATATAGATGAAGATATGGATGATACGATGGATATTTCTGGTGTTGATCTTCAAGGCATGATGGAACAAGATTTACAAAATAATGAATCAAAAAAGGATGATCAAGGAATGGAAAAAGGAAAACAATTGGTAAAAACAAAACCTGGAGCTCCATCATATAGCGGATCTAATGATATAGGTCAAATAATCACTTCTTTTGTTGCTTGCGTTCAGCTTGCTGGTATTACTGCTTTGATTGGTGCTGGTTGGCTTGTAAATTTAATTATGCATTTAAAATAAAAAACACAACAAATGTTGTGTTTTAATTTTGACTTATTTTGTTTAAGGTTGCTTGTATATCTTCACCAGATATATTATTAATTTGATACCATCCATATTTTGTCATTTCATCATATGTGTTTGCTTGATGTTTTAAGGTTTCGTTTAGACTTTCTCTTAGCAAGTTTCTGACATCTTCGTTTGAACTTTCTAAGGTTCCATGGACATAAACTTCAACGGTACTTTTTAGGACTAGTAAATAATTATCTAATAAAACTTGGTCGTTCATGCTTTTTCCTCCAATTTATTTAATAGATTTTCTTTTGTTTGTTCATGCCTTTCTATCTCATTTTCTAAAAATGATTTTAAATTGTCATCTTCTAATCTTTGAATAGTATCTTCACATATTTTTATAATATTTTTTTCATGACCTATAGCGTCTTCTATATAAAGTAATTCCTTTTGCGTCATATCATCCCTCCTTTAATATTATGGATATTTTTTTTATTTTTATTATTAAAATTTCATATATTTATGTAGGAGTTGATGGTTATTGTTTAACTTATTTAAAAATTTATTTAAAAATTTTTATATTTTTACAGCTTCTTATTCTAATAATGTCTTTCCTGATCCACTACCTAAAGCTTTAGAAGAAGAATACATTAGAAAAGCTAATATGGGTGATAATTTGGCTAGAGGAAAACTTATTGAACATAATTTACGATTAGTCGCACATATTGTAAAAAAGTATGATCAAAAGACAGATGATTATGATGATTTAATAAGTATTGGGACAATCGGTTTAATTAAAGGAGTCGACAGTTATAATTTAAATCATAAAACGAGGCTTACAACTTACTGCGCAAGGTGTATCGAAAATGAAATCTTAATGTTTTTTAGGGCTAATAAAAAGAATAATAAAAATATAAGTATTGATAAACCTATCGGATTCGATAAAGAAGGAAATGAAATAACTTTTTTAGATGTTTTAAAAACACCTAATCATGATTTTGCACTGGATATTTATATGAAAGATAGTGTTAATTTACTGAAAAGGTATTTTGCTGTTCTATCTCCTAGAGAAAAAGAAATTATTATCAAAAGATATGGGCTTTTAGGTTCTGATGAAATAACGCAGAAAGAAATTGCTAAAGAATTAAATATTTCTAGAAGTTATGTTTCAAGAATTGAAAAAAGAGCTTTAACTAAAATTCTTAGAGAATTTATTAAAAATAAAAAGAATTAGTTTTTTTCTAATTCTTTTCTTCCATAACAACTTGACATCTTGGACATAGATGATCGGTTAAATCTTCTTCATTAAAGTAATTCCAACATCTTTCACATCTTACGCCATCAAATTTTTGAACTTTTACTTTACAATATTCATATTTAGGTAAATCTTCAGCAGTAATTATAACATCTGATACAATGAATAGTTGTTTTAAATTTGAAATTATTGGTTTTAATGTTTCTTTATCTTCATCACGCAAATTTAAATATACTTTAGCTTCTAGTGATTTACCAATTACTTTATCATTTCTAGCTTCTTCTAAAGCTTTATAAACATCATTTTTGATACTAAAGAATATTTCCCACATTTCTTTTAATTCTTCGCTGTCTTTGTATTCTTCTGGTTCTGGGAAGTTTTCTAAATGAACGCTTTGTTCTTTATTTCCTGGCATTAATTTATATACTTCTTCTGATGTATAAGGTAGGATTGGAGCCATTAAAGTAATTAATGATTTTAATATTTTATATAAAACGGTTTGAACACTTCGTCTTTCTAGACTATCAGCTTCTTCTATATATAAAATATCTTTGGTAAAGTCTAAATAGAAATTAGATAAATTATTTACATAATTATTAACTAATTTGTAAATTTCATCATAATTATAATCATCGTATTCTTTTCTGACATTTATAATAAGTTCATTTAATTCATTTATCATATATTTGTCAGCAGATGGCATTTTATCATAAGAAACCATTTCTTTTTCTGGATTAAAGTCAAATAGGTTTCCTAGTAAAAATCTATATGTGTTTCTTATTTTTCTATAAGCTTCCCCTACTTGTCCTAATAATTCATTACTAAATTTAGCATCTTCAGTATAGTCAATACTTGAAACCCATAATCTTAAGATATCTGATCCTTGTTTGCTTACTACTTCCAACGGTGAAACTGAATTGTTTCCGGATTTACTCATTTTAAGTCCATTACCATCTACTATAAATCCAGCAGATAAAAGTTCTTTATATGGGCTTTTACCGTATGCTGAAACACCGCATATGATTGAAGAATTAAACCAACCTCTATATTGGTCAGATCCTTCGATGTATACATCAGCTGGAAATGGCATATTTCTTTCAAGTAATGTTCCGGCAAATGATGTTCCTGAATCAAACCAAACGTCCATAATGTCTTTTTCTTTAGTAAAATTGCCATTTGGACTTGCAGGATTTTTATAACCTTTTGGTAGTAAGTCTTTAGCTTCTTTTTCAAACCAAATATTTGAACCATGTTTTCTAAATAATTCAGCAACGTGCATCATTACATCATAATCTAATATTTCAGTGCCATCTTCATTATAGAAAATTGGAAGTGGTACTCCCCAAGCTCTTTGTCTAGATATGCACCAGTCACCACGATCTTTGATCATGTTATACATTCTAGTTTTACCCCACTCGGTGTGGAATTTAACGTTATTTTCTATTTCATTTAGTATTTCATCTTTAACTTTATCAACACTACAGAACCACTGTGTTGTAGCTCTAAAGATTATTGGTTTTTTAGTTCGCCAGTCGTGTGGATAAGAGTGAGTTATAAATTTTAGTTTTAATAAATAACCGTTAGCATCTAACCATTTTGTTATTTCTTTATTGGCATCTTCAAAGAATAAATCTTTAAACATACCAGATTCTTCAGTTAAATATCCTTGATCATTTACACCATTTATCATTTCTAGGCCATATTGTTTTCCAGCATTAAAGTCATCTACTCCGTATGCAGGAGCGGTATGAACTAATCCAGTACCAGTATCTAGTGTTACATGGTCAGCAGTTACTACTGGACTTATTCGATCCATAAATGGGTGTTTATATTTAACATTTTGCAAATTTTCACCTTTAAATGTATCTATTATTTCATAATTTGTAAATTCACATTCTTCCATTAATGGTTTAACAAGTTCAGTGGCGGCAATATAAATATTATCACCAACTTTTACTCTTGAATAATCGAAGTTAGGTCCAGCACATACCCCAGAGTTTCCTGGTAGTGTCCAAGGTGTTGTTGTCCAAATAACTAATTTGTCACCTTTTAAGACTTTATCATTACCTTCTTCAACAGTAAATGGTACATATATTGATGGATCTTTTCGGTCTTTATATTCAACTTCAGCTTCAGCCAAGGCGCTTTCACTGCTTGGTGACCAATATACTGGTTTTAATCCTTTGAATATTAATCCTTTTTGGGCCATTTTAGCAAAAACTTCTATTTGTCTTGCTTCATATTCAGGACTTAAAGTTATATAAGGATGATCCCAATCTGCTAAAACATTTAACTTTTTAAAATCTTCTCTTTGTGTATCAACTTGTTTTAAAGCGTATTCGTAGCAGTATTTTCTAAAATCAGCTACACTCATTTCTTTTCTATTTACTCCACTATTAGTAATAGCTTGTTCAATTGGAAGGCCGTGTGTATCCCATCCTGGAATAAAATCAACATAATATCCTTCCATCATTTTTGATCTATTTATGAAGTCTTTTAATATTTTATTTAGGGCATGGCCTAAATGAATATTCCCATTTGCATAAGGTGGGCCATCATGAAGAACAAATGGTTTTCCATTTTTGTTTTTTTCTTTAATTAAATTATATAAATCCATTTCTTCCCAAGCTTGTCTTTGTAAAACTTCATTTTCAGCTAAATTACCACGCATTTTAAATTCTGTTTGTGGCATTAATAGTGTGTCTTTATAATCATCCATAAATTTTCCTCCTTTTATCAATAAAACCCTTTCATATTTACCAATTATAGCATAACTTATTTATTTAAACAATGTTTTTCTTTTTATTCCATATAAAAATCACATCCTAATTATAAGGACGTGATTTACGTGGTACCACCTTATTTTGTAATTTATATTACCTCTATACTATAACGCGTTACCGTTTTTTTCTACTTTATTCAAAAAAAAGCATCGGGAGTGATCTATATGTTTGAAGTTTGCTTAATTCCACCAGCTAAAGCTCTCTGTAAAACTTTTTATAAACATACCGTCTCCGTCATATGCGATTTATATATCTAATTCATCAATATCATCAATTATTTCTAATTGTGATTCAATTATATTTTTAAGTCTTCTTTTTAAAATATTTACATTTCTTTTTGTATTTGAAGCATCACTTTCTATTTTTTCAGCTCTAAGTAAAGCTTCATTTACAATTCTACTAGCATTTTTCTTAGCATCATCTAGTATTATTTCGCTTTCACGATGAGCGGTAATTTTTAATTGGTCTGAGGTTTTTTGGGCCATGAATATAGCTTTGTTTAAAGTAGATTCCATTCTTTCATATTGTTCTACTTTTTCTCTTAATGAACTACTTTCTTCTATTTTTTCTTCTAGCATTTTGATTTGCTCATCTTTTTCTTTAATTAGTTCATTTTTAGCATTGACATCTGTCACTAATTTTTCTACTCTTCCAATGACCTCATCTAAGAAAACGTTAACTTCTTCTGGATCATATCCTCTAAGAGTTCTATTAAATTTTTCCATAATATAACCTCGCCTTTGGCCCTAAGCCCTTATATTCTTTTTTACCACTCTATGTTAATATCGTCGTTATCGTGTATTCCTTTTCCTTCAGTTTCTCCTGTTATTTTACCTTGGACATTTACGTTGTTAGGTGTACATAGGAAAATGCCTCCACCTATTTTTTGTAAGTCTCCATTAATAGCATATATTGTTCCACTTAAAAAGTCAACTATTCTTTTTGCTTGTTCAGGAGTAACTCTTTTTAAATTTACTACTACTGTATTTCTTTTTTTAAGATGATCTGCGATTTGTTGTGACTCTGAATAAGCTCTTGGTTCTAATAAAATCATTTTAGAATTACCATCATCTAAAGCCTCCTCAGGTTTTAAATCGTAATATTTATCTTTATCTGGATCTGTGAAGACAGGTTCTTCTTCGCCCATCATTTTTTTAATAAGTCCCATATATATCCTCCTTTATGCATATAATCTTTACTATAAATAATTTTAACATAAAAAGCAAAAAAAGAAAATGTTTTTTACATTTCTTTTTGTTTTTTGATATATTTTTTTAATAAAATACACTTTTTGACACTTTATAATGTTGTTTTTTCATTTATATAGTTTACTATTTCATCTATTTTTATAGTTTCTTGTTTCATTGTATCTCTATCTCTTATAGTAACTGTTTCATTATTTAGGGTATCATCATCAATGGTAATTGCATATGGAGTTCCAATTATGTCTCCTCTTCTATAGCGTTTTCCAATATTACCTGATTCATCAAACGAAGCCATAAAATGTTTAGAGAGCATATTATATATTTCTAAAGCTTTTTCACTATGATTTTTCTTGATAAGTGGTAATACATTAACTTTATATGGGGCAAGAGCTGGAATAAATCTCATAACTTCTCTTGTTGTTCCATCTTCTAAAGTTTCTTCATCATATGCTTCACAAAGTAAGGCTAAAGTTAATCTATCAGCTCCGATTGAATATTCAATTACAGTTGGAGTAAATTTTTCATTAGTATCGGGGTCTAAATATTCTAATTTTTTTCCAGAAAATTCAGAATGTCTAGATAAATCCCATGTTCCTCTATGGTGGATACCATTTAATTCTTCCCAACCAATAGGAAATTTATATTCTATATCACATGCTGCTTTAGCATAATGCGCTAATTTATCATGATCGTGAAATCTTAATTTGTCTGGGCTAAGTCCCATGTCTTTAACAAAATTAAGAGCTTTTTCTTTATAATCGTTATATATATCCATAGATTCTGAATCTTTACAAAATTTTTGGAGTTCCATTTGTTCAAACTCAATTGTTCTAAATAGAAAATTACCTGGAGTAATTTCATTTCTAAAACTTTTACCAATTTGCGCAATAGCAAAAGGTATTTTGGCTCTAGCAGTTCTTTGAACGTTCATAAAGTTTACGTATTCTCCTTGGCATGTTTCAGGCCTTAAATACACTGTATCTTTAGCTCCTTCAACAGTACCTCTACTTGTTTCAAACATTAGTTTAAACTGTTTTATTTCTGACCAATCAAAACCACCACATTTTGGACATTTAATATGGTTTTTTTGAATGTAATCTTGCATTTCTTTATTGCTCATACCTTCAGCAGCTATCTCACCTTTTGAAAAATCTTCAATTAACTTATCAGCTCTAAATCTTTGTTTACATTTTTTACAGTCCATTTTAGGATCTGAAAATGACTGAACATGTCCAGATGCTTCCCAAGTTCTAGGGTTCATTAAAATAGCAGCATCTACTCCATAGGTATCTTTATCTTCTTGAACAAATCTTTTCCACCAGGCTTTTTTTACATTGTTTTTAAGCTCAACACCAACTGGTCCAAAATCCCATGTATTAGCAAAGCCATCATAAATTTCACTACCTGGGAATACAAATCCATATTGTTTGCATACATTTACTATTTTATCCATCGTTACTTTTTCCATAATATTCCTCCTTTTATGAAAAAACTCCTAGAAATTATAAGGACGGTTTCCCGCGGTTCCACCTTATTTATTCTAGAAGAATCACTCTTAGTATATAGCTCTTGGTTTCCAAGCCCGTCATCGCTTTTAAGTACATTTAAATTATATTAGTTTTTTTATTTTTAGTCAATATATTTTTATGTTTTGATAAATATAAAATAATGATAAACTATTTTTGTTCTCATAATGTTTTACATTTTGATATATTGTGATTTTTTATTTACATAAAGGACATATATAATATAAATAAAAACTATGAACAAATATGTTCATAGTAAACTATTCAATAACTAGATAATAATAAGATGTTGGATTTGTATATCTATTTACTTTCCATTCATTATTTTCCTTTTTTAGTTCAAAATCAAAAATTACTTTTTTACCATTTTCTTTATTATATCCAGAAAAATTATCTCCTAATTCATAGAAATATTCAGTAATTTTATAATCTAATTCATCTTCCAATATCTTATATACTTCAATCTCATAATTGTCTGGATAATATATTGGATCGCCACCGCAGCCACCATAGTCAATATATATGTCTGTTTTTGAAAAAGAAGTAACACCATCACTAGTTGCCAACCAATCATAAAAACCTTGTGATGTAAAATTATTTTTAGCTTTTTCAACATTTGTTGCTTTAACCCAATCTCCATTTTCATTTTCATTCATACCAGTAACTGAATATTCATAATGTTTGTTTTTATCTACTTCAATTGCTTCATGCCCACATGCATAGACTTTGTCTCGAGTATATTCATATTTTTCTTTTCCTATTTTTAGAGCATCTTCATTTGATAATATTTTTTTTGTTTCTCCTTGTTTTTCATTTTTACATACATTTTTACACCCTACTTTATCTTTGTTCATATTTAGATAAAATATAGATCCACCTAAAATTAAAATTATGACAATTAATACCCCTATAATAATATTCTTTTTCATTTTTTTCCTCCTTTATTATTACATTATTATTTTAGTATTTATTTACTATTTTTTCAATTTGTTTTGTTATTTTATATTTAACTTTACGTAAAGAATTGATAAAAAGGGGAAAATGTGGTACAATGTATATGGATGAGGGAAACTTCATATAATAAAAAGGAACACTTAATAGTTGCATGTTGAGTGTTACCCATTTGGTATAGCACCTAAACTATGCAATAGTTAGGTGCTTCTTTTATTTTAGTATTACAAATAGTAATGCTATAAGTAAAAGGATGATAAGAATTAAAGAGAAGACTAAAAAATCTTTCTTACTCATATGCAGCACCTCCATTCATTTTCATGATGAAGGTAGCACCCAACTTATTAAGTATTCCTTGTATGTATTATAACATATTGTTATTTATCTATCAAGTTAATAATAACACTTTTTATAAATAAAATAACCAATTTTTAACTATTAATTGGTTATTTTTTGTAAGCTTTTTATAAATTTTTTGCTTTTTAAATAAAGGCCTGTATATCTGCTATAGTAGTCATCTAAAAATAAATTTATTTCATTTTTTGATTCTCTGCTTATATCTAATTTTGATATTTTGGATATATCAACATAGTAAAACATTCTAATTAATTTAATGGTTTTTTCAGAAACCATTTTTTCATTGGTATAGCATTTATCACAAACATAGCCTCCTCTATAACTAGATAAAGTTACTATTCCATGTTTATTTCCACACATAGCGCATCCATCTAATACAGGCATTACACCTAGGAAATCTAAATATTTAAGTTCTAAAATATTCATAATTACTAAGGGATCAAACCCTTCGTCTATTTTTGTTAAAGCTTCTACTAATAAATCAAATATTTTTGTATTTTTACTTTGTTTAATTACTCCTTCAGAAAGCTCTAATATATAAGCAGCATAGCTAATACCTGTAATATCTTTTTTTAAGTTTTTAAATGAATTTATAATACTAACTTCTTTTAAAGTAGAAAGTTTTCCTTCTTTGTAATAAATTATAAAGGTTCCATAAGTTAATTTTGATGTTACACTTCTTAAAGGACTTTTAATATTTTTGCAGCCTTTGGCCATAATTCCTATTAGGCCTTTTTCTTTAGTAATGACATTTATTATCTTACTTGTTTCTCCATAACTTGTTTCACTAACGATAATTCCTTCTACTTCAGTAATTTCCATATTAGCCTCGCTTTTTTAATTTTATATATGCCAAATAATACTCGATTTTTCCAGTTAATCTAAATAAATTCCACAAATCTTCTTTAGTCATATTATCACCTCTACTATTATTGTGTTTGATAATTTTATTTTTTATTCATCTTTATCATCTAATAATAGTATAGCGAACATATTTTCGGTAGTCAATGTTTTTTTTAAATTTATTTTTTATTTGACATTATAATTATAACACATATTTAAAAAAACGCCTTATAAAAAGGTGTTTTATTCCATGAATTCATTAAATTTAAATTCTGTTAAGTATTTTTCTTTGTCTCGCCATTTTTCTATCGTTTTTACATAAAGCTCTAAATAGACTTTAGTATTTAAAAGTTTTTCAATATCTTCTCTAGCTAAAGTTCCTATTTTTTTAATCATTTGACCATTTTTACCAATGATTATTTTTTTAAGAGAATCTCTATCAACGATAATGGCTACATTTATAATGTTTTTATCTTTATCTTTAACCATTTTTTCAGTTACGCATGTTACTGAATGAGGTACTTCTTCTTTGGTTAAATTAAGTATTTTTTCTCTTACTATTTCGGAAATCATAAATTCAATACTTTTATTTGTTTTTGTTTCGTCATCAAAATATTTTATTTCATCTTTTAAATATTTTTTTATAGTTTTAATTAATTCTTCTATATTATTTCCTTTTAAAGCAGATATTGGAACTATTTCTTTAAAATCATATAAATCTTTATATTCGTTAATTTTTAAGAATATTTCATCTTTGGATAGGCCATCTATTTTATTAATTATTAAAATTACTGGTTTATTTATTTCTTTTAATTTTTCAATAACGTATTTATCGCCTTTACCTAAACCTGCTTTAGCATCAACTAACATGCATACGATGTCGACATCTTCAATACTATAGTAAGCACCTTTATTTAGCATTTGACCTAATTTATTATTTGGTTTATGAATGCCTGGGGTATCAACAAATACTATTTGGCTCTCTTCATCATTATAAATGCCTTGGATTATGTTCCTTGTTGTATTGGCAACTTTAGAAGTAATCGCAATTTTAGATCCAATTATACTATTTATTAAAGTTGATTTACCAACATTGGGTCTACCCACAAAACTTACAAATCCACTTTTCATATTTTCATACCTTCTTGCTTTCTTTTTTTATTTTCTTCTATCATTAATCCATTAAATTCTTGGGTTAATTTTTCTAACTTTTCTAAGCCGATTGTTTCTATAGCTTCTTTAAGTAAGTTTTTGAAACTATTTGAAAAGTAATTATCCATTTCATCTAATATGGCTTCTTTTAATTCGTTAGGTAAATCGCTATTATCTAATATATATTTTAAATGCATGCCGTCTATTTCTTCAGCACTTGTTAATGTAGCTTCATGTTCTTCTTTATATTCAGCTGTATAAGAGTGAGGAGTTTGAGAAATACTATGAACTTCAGCAAAAGTTTTTAAAAAATCAGTCATTTCTTTGGCCGGATAATCTTCATCTTGGCCATTAGTTAAGTAATTATTACTAACTAAGAAACTATCATATCCCAAAGTATTTAAAGCTTCTCTAACCGCAAGTTCTTCATTTTCACCAGTATATACAAAAATATTCGCATATGTTTCTAATTCTTCTTTATATTTTGGATCATCTTTTATTTGTTCATATACTTTATCATTAATTAGAATAGAGCTTTCATTAGATAATTTCATACTTCCTTTAAAATAAGTATCTTCAGGTCTTAGCGCTAAAAGAGAATCATCTATATGATATTTTAATGGCTCTAAAATTATGAATTTTCTTCCTTCAAAATTTCCGTAGTCGTGAGACTGCACTAAACCATTAATAGTAAAGTGAATTGTTTCTCTTTGTAATTTAGAAAAAACGCCATATTTTTTTTCTTCATCTTTCCAAGTATCAGGATACTTTTCTTGAAGTATTTCCAAAAGTGGATATTTAAAATACATAGAATTATCTAATTTGTATGCATTTTCTTCTTTTTGAGTATGAATTTCGTGATTAAATGGAAAAAAATTAGTAGTTCTTACTAACATACAGTCTTCTATATTATAAGGTTTTAAATCTTTGTCTATAAGCCAGCTATCTTCTTTGTTTGCGTCTTCAAAAAAATATTTGTCGGTTACTCTTCTTCTATAATCATGTGTTTTAGTTCTATCAGTACAATCAATATATATTATTTTCATATTACCTCCTAAAATAGCAAAATAATTTTGGGCACAAATATTACGATAGCTATAGCTAAAGCGGTTATTCCAAAAACAAGAACAGCAGCTGCAGCAGTATCTTTGGCTATTTTAGCAAGGGGATTTACTTCATCAGTAATTAGATCAATGGTTGCCTCAATACTAGTATTTATAAGTTCAGTGGCAATAACTAGTCCAATAATTAGGAAAATTACTAACCATTCTGTACTTGAGACTTTAAATAAAATTCCTAAAATTATTACTATGACAGTTGCGAAAAAATGAACTAAAATGTTTTGTTCATAATTAAATGCATATTTTAATCCTTGAAAAGCATATTTAAAGCTATTTATTAATCTTTTTTTTCCTCTAATTTTTATTTTATCTCTTGAGACCGTAGCCATCTAAAATCAACTCCTGTTTTTCGAACATTACCTTTTCTTCTTCTTTAGTCATATGGTCATATCCTAAAAGGTGCAAAAGTCCATGAATTGTTAAGAAACCTTGCTCTCTTAAAATGCTATGACCATATTCTTCGGCTTGCTCTTTCATTTTATCGACACATATATATATATCACCAAGTAATCTACCAAACTCAAAATTTAAGTTTTCATTATCTTCTAGAGCAAAGCTAATAACATCAGTTACTTTATCAATTTTACGGTATTCTTTATTTATTTCTTTTATGGTATTTGAATCTACAAATATTACATTAAATTCAACATTATTTAAATTTTCGTGTTTTAAGGCATATTCTAGTAATTTTTTTTCTTCTTCTATATCTATTTTTTCTTTTGTTTCATTAAAAATTTCAAATTTGTTCATTTTATACTCCTACATTTATCATATTTAGCATATACATTATAAAAATAATTGCAATAATTGAAATTATAATATTATAAACTAATGGTTTTCTTAAGAATCGTGGCAAGTGATTTCTTATAGCATCTAAACTGTGATAAAAATAAAAACCAACAAAACCACCTAAAACATTTAATATTATATCGTCGATATCAAATACTCTACCTATTACTAGCTGTGTTGTTTCGATTGCTAGAGATAACATTAAAACTAATATGATACTAGCTTTGGGTTTTTTTAAATCTAAGTAGTATGATACAAAAAAACCATACGGAGCAAACATTATAATGTTACCTAAAACATTTTTTATAAAAAGTCTACTTCCAAGACTATATCTAAACATTTCTTTAAATGGAATAAAATTTGAACTACTCCACCCGACATCTTGGAAAGTTACAACATAGAATAAACATAATACATATATTAAAAAAGTAAAAGATAAAAGTTCTTTATAAAAAATGAATTCATTTTTATTTTTTATAATATAAGTTATACGCATGCTTATAGCAATAACACTGCATATTAAAATTGTCGGCCATACTTCTCCTAGTATTTGTAATATACTTTGTCTTATCAAAATCATCACCTAATTTCTTTAAAATCGGTAATGTCTTCATATACGGCGAAAAACATTTCCACTATTATTGTACTATTATTTACGGTACTTTTCAAATAATTAGAGCGAATTATGTATTCATCTTTGTTTAGTTTACGTTTTATTTCTTTTACTGCTTCTATTTTAGCTTTTGTGAGAGCTTCTTCGTGGGTTAAAACTTCTTCGATTATTTTTGTTTCTTCTTGATATTCTTTATTTATAGAAAGTGGTAAAAACTTATGTTTTAAAATTGTCCACCTTTTAATTTTTTTTGTTTTGTATTTATTAAATGTAAATTCTAAAATATTATTTAAAAACTTGATGGTATAAATTGTATGTTTTTTGCCAGTTTTAATTTCTTTTTTTAAGGCAAATGGATATTCAACTTTTGTAACATACCATATTTCAGCATATACTTTTCCTTTGGCTCTGACCTTTCCTTTGATTTCATTATTAAATACTAAGTCTCCACTTATTATCAGTTCGCCTTTTTCAACATAGTCATCCATATCTTTAACTATGTCTCCTTTTTCGGCAATTACTTTTTTTAAAACTCCAGATTTTTTTGCTACAATATTTCCTACAGCGTTTTCCTTTCCTAATTTTGGAATCTTTCGTTCTTCAGCTCTAACAATATACTTTGTTCCTTGTGATTCTATCTCTAACCATTCTATTTTGTCTTTATATTTATTTAGTATTTTTTCTTTGATATTTTTGATTTCATTATAGTTTTTTTTAAAGGAGTACTTTTTTATTCCATTATTTTTTAACTCTTGCTTTAAAATATTTCTAATTTCTTTTGATGAATGCACTACTTCTATTTTAAAAATAGTATTTGTTAAAATTAAAAACATTATAAAACATATAGTTGTCATTATAACTACGTGCTTACTTTTTTTAATATTTCTTTTTATTTTAAATAATCCATATACTTCAACTTCGGTTATATCATATATTGTTTTTATTTTTTTTAATTTTTCATAATCTTTTTTATATATAATTATATTTGCTTCATTTTTGTTTTTATATTTTATTTTCAAAATATCTATTTTATTATTTTTTAATTTTTTAAGGAACCTATTGATATTTCTTCCACATATATTTAAAGATATTTTGCTTGTTAATTTATTTATCATTTAAATTCAACTAGTTTTATTTTTCCATTTATAAGTATTTCATCATCTAGAAGCTTTGTTATTATTAATTCTTCACCCTTAATTACTAAAGTTTCATTATCATATCTTATTATTATTTTATTATCATCAAAATGATCTATATCTTTATAATTTATTATATCAATCTGTCCTTTTAAAATAGTTATTTTGAATGTACTGTCAAAAATATAATCTTTTATTCCATCGAGCATAGCATCACCTATACTAATTTATGGTATTTTTTAAATAAATATACGTAAATATAAATAACCCTCATTTACTAAAAATGAGGGTTATTACTTTCAAATTATAGTTTTATTTATTCTTGGATTTTTTAACTTTTACTTTATCTTTATTAATTTCTTTTTGATGATTTTTTATATATTTTATAAACATTGGTTTTAAAGTTAGTAGAAGTATTACTCCAACAATTACAAATATAGAAAATTGAATAATAAAATTATCAATAAATATTGAGATAATTAAAGCGATAGTGCTACTAATTACAAACCATATTGTCGTTAAATTTATTGTCATTAATTCAATTAAAGATAATAAAATAACTAATATTAACCATGAAATCCATTCTTGCATTATAGCACCTCCGTATAAGATTATAACATGTTTTTTGCTAAAAAAGCAATTAAAAAAACACCTTTCGGTGTTTTATAGTGACATACCATTATCTTCTTCGATTGATATACCGTTATCTTCTTGTTCTGTTAATTTAGCCTTTAACTCTTCCAATTCTTCTTTGCTTGTTGTTGGAGCTTCACTTTCTTCGATTACTCCACCTTCAATAGCTGCATAATCTTCATCAGCATCTGGAACAACTGGTGATTCTTCAGCTGCTGGTTCTTCAGGTTCAGCTTTTTTCATATGCTTTGGACCTTTACGTTTAGTGGCTGGTTTTTCAGCATTACTTTTAGCTACATAGTCTGCAGCAACTGTTTCGTATTCATCGGCTTTATCTTTTTGTTTTCTTTTTTCTGAGGCAACCCACTCACGGGCAACTCTTTCTAATTCATCTTCGTCAGATTTAGCTGCATTAATTGTACTTGTTATGCCATTTTGTAAATCTGCCATTCTTTCTTTTGTTCTTACTGTTTCTTCTTCAGCAGCTTTTCTAGCTTCTTCAGCTTTTGCAAGAGCTTCTTCTACTCTAGCATTGGCTTCTTCTAATCGTTTTATTTGAGCCTTTATATCTTTAAGTTGACCTTCTAAACTATAAACTTGATCTTGTGATGCAGTTAATCTTGATTCTGCCATGCTAACTTTATTTTCTAATTGTCCTATTAAAGTGTCTTTACTAGCAATTTCAGCATTTAAATCTGCGTTTCCTTTAGTTAGAGTTTTATTTTCTTCTCTTGTTTCAGTTAAACGAGCGTCTTTGTCAGCAATTTCTCTTTCTAAATCTGCTATTCTTTCATTTGCTGTTCTGTTTTCAGCGTTTTTATCAGTTATTTCTTTCTTTAATCCAAGAATTTCTTGATCTCTTTCACCCAAAGTTCTGTTATCAATTTGTTCTCTTCTTTTATCTATGAACTCATCTTTGCTTAATAAATCTTGTGGATATACTTCATCTAACAAATTTAAATAGAACATATCTTTGTCTTCTTGTTTTCTATTAACTTTACAATAAGCTTCTACGTATTCGCGATAGCTTTCAAATTGTGTTAAATCATCTAAATCAACACTTGTTTCATCTTTTTCTTCTGTAGTTGGTTCTTCCTCTTGTGCTGGTTCTTCGGTAGAAACAGTAGGTTCTTCTTCTGGTTCCTCTTCAGTAGAAGTAGGTTCAGCAGGTTCTTCATCTTGCACCGCATCTTCAGGTTCCATTTCAAAAGGATTATCAAAGGCTGCAGAAACATCGTCGATGCTTGCTGCCTCTGGCCCTTCAGTAGAAACATCTGGTTCAGGTTCATCTACTTCTGCAGAATCTGGAGTAATTGCTGGTGATTCAGTTTCTTCTACTTCTTCAGAAGTTACAGGTGCCTCTGGTTGAATCATAGAAAGAGCTTCATTAAGGGCGTTTTCTTTGGCTTCTATTTTTTCTCTGAAAACCTTTAGATCTTCTTCAGAAAGACGTGATTTTTTTTCCATATCATTATAGAGAACTTTTAATTCTTCTATTACTTGCTTACAACCGGCAATTGAGGCAATCCGCCTATTTTCATCAGTATTACTATCTTTTATTTCTTTTATATATCTTTCAAATTCTTCACTAAGCTTTTTAGCTTTCATGCCGACAATTTTGTCATCAGCCATTTTTTTGATATCAGCAAAAAATTTTTTGACATGCGCTCCTCTATTTTTTAATACAATAACTACTTTTTCTGTATTTTCTTCCCAAAATTTTCTAAGTTTTTGGACCATTCCTTCGGTTGCTTTTATTAAATTATCACCTAATTTGTTATCTATGTCTAGACACATATTATCACTCCTCATTTCTAATAATTTCACGCATTATTTCTTTTACTTCAGTCCATTCATCGTCTGGTATAACATCTAATTGATATCCCTTTTCAGTTTCTGTTATAACAGATGCGTGAATTGTTTCCATTTTTTGTGAATCAACTTCATTGAAGGTATATAAGATATAGTTTTTCCCAGTTTTTTCTAGTTCAAAACACAATAATACCTCTGCTTCTACTTCTTCTCCGTTTGATTTTTTTACTCTAATTTTTTGTAATTCTTCCACGGGAACCCCTCCATTCTATTATTAATTATAACATAGCTTTTTATCGTTTACAACGATTTTTTCGTGTTATTTTGTATTTTATTCTATTTAATTATATCATTTGTTTTTTTACTTGTAAATAAAAAAAAGCTTTTTAGGCTTTTTTTGTGAATTTTTTTGATTTAAATGCAACATTTATATCATTAATCTCTTCAAAATTTTTAAGATATTGTCTTAAAAAATATATTTTGTCTTGATTATTATCAAATACTAAGTCGGCAAACTCAAGTACTTTTTTTAATAATACTTCATTATATGTGTATTGTTTTTTACTATTTGGACCTTCCCCATTATTTATTTTATAATCTATAAACTCTTCATCAAAATCACTTGAAGATGTGGCCAACAATAATTTTACTAGGGCATTTATGTTATTTTGCCATATAACTTCTTCTACTGTTGAATTAGGACATCTAAATTCAACGGTGTTTTTAGTTCTTACTTGGTCATCTAGCTTATAAAACTTAACATTAGTGAAGTTCACTGCTTGCGCCCTAGATTCAAGTGGTAGGCCATCCCTTATATCGAATATGTCTTTAGCCTTATTTATGTCATCTATTTGCCAAAAGATAGCTTTGGCAATTGGTGGAGCATATTTTTTTAGTGATTTTCTGGCAGTTAATTTATCACCATATAAAAATCTAAATAGCACATCTTCATAAACGGCATATGTTTTAACGAACTTGCGCCATTTACTGTGATCGTCGCCTAAAATTTGGGCACCTACATGAATATGTCCTCCGGCATTATCACTAGTTACAACGCGTCTTCTTCTTAAAAATGTGCATATTTTTTTTATATCCTGCCAGGTCTTTTCATTGTCGCGCAAAATTGGGGAAATTACTTCACCACCAAATATTAATGATCCATCTGGTCTTGAAAACCATTTTTCAAGATTTCTGTTTAAAAATAATTTAACTAGGCTTTTAGATAATCTTTCATATTCTATTTCTATTCCAAATGTTACTTTTTCATTAAGTCCTAAGCTTGTTCGATATTCTAAGTCATAATTTTCAATTTTTACTAACAAATCTAAAAGTTCTATTCCTTTTAAGTCAGAAAAATTATCGTTTCTTTTGTCCATTTTTTACATCCTTTTCTGTTACTAATTCTAAATTTTCTTTTTTTAACTCTAGTATTTCTTTTAGCTTTGCTATTTTGGCTTCATCTATTTCTTGATAATTAATTTCTAATCTTTCTAAATTATTTCTTAAATAGTCATGGAATATTATTTTTTTTACTTCTTGGGTTCCCTTACCAAGTAAAAATGTTAGTAATAAATAAAATGTTGTAAAAAATAAATTACTTACAATGCCTTCTTTTTTATCTGTGTATATATTGGTTGGAAAAACTCTATTTACTATAACAATTTCATCATTATATGTAGGATCTAAATTTTCTGGGTTGTCTTCAACTATTATTTCGGCATTATAAATACTAAAATACTGATCTAATTCTTCTTGACTCATGTTTAGTACTTCTTCTAGCCCTATATTTATATTATTTAATTTATATACTGTTGATATTCTTTCGTATAGGCCGTATTCATTTTCATACCAGCCTGTGGAATATTCTACATAACTTAACTCATCAATCGCATCGACATATTCTTCAGCGTGCTGTCCTTTAGAATTATCTGTTAATTCTAAATATTCTCTAGTTGTGACATTATCAATATAAAATGGTGTTTGATTAATAGATTTAAATCCGGAAAATAAAATTATAGCTGTCAAAAGATATGGAAGTGCATAATCAATAGCAATTCCTGTTTTTAAAAATTTTCTTACTATAGCATTTTTTTTATTATATTCTTCGGCATTATTTATTTTGTCTTCTATTTCTTCAACATCATCTTCTAATTTTTTTAATATTTGATCCCCTGTTATCATATTTTTTCCCTTCTTTTCGCAGCGGTGTATATAATAACATATTTAAAAAAGAAAATCCATTATTTTTGATAATGGATTTAATATATAGTATTTTTCATTTCTAGTTTTTTTACTTTGGCGTGGTCTTTTCCAACCTCATCCCAAATATCTTTTTTTCCAAATAGTATTTCTTCAGGTTCAAAATATTGGATATTTCCACTTTTGTCAGAATAAATATTTAAAAAGTAGGCTCCTAATGCATTATATAATCCTTGTTTTTGTTGGAACTGGGTTTTATCACATAAAGCTGGAACTAATATACACTGGACATTACGGTAGCTAAATGCATAACTTTTGTGATAATGACCTATTAATAATATTTTTGGTTTAGTGTGAGATTCTAACATTTCGATTCTCTTTTGCGGTCTATATGATAAAGATTGGGCTGATCCACCACCTGGATGATCTAACACAATTTTTACTTTATCAATATTTATTTCACCGGTATCTTGCCCTAAATATATCATATCTTTACGGCACCTTGAAATCCAATTGTTAACAGTAGACATACCATTTTTATAATGAGTTTCGTCGTGACTACCCAAGATATAATATGTAGTTAATCCATCTATTTCAGGATACATATCAACGACATATCCAGCTTGTTCATCAAAACCATGGAGAAATTGTTGCCTTGGGTTTTCTGGTCTATTTGGATAGTTGCCATCTACTAAATCGCCGACGTGAAGTACGGTTTTTATCCCCCTATTATAAGCTTCCTCATAAATTTGATTTACTAGATGAAGCTGATTGTGAATACTTCCAAAATGTGTATCTGATATTACGCATATTTGATTGTTGTTTAATTTTGGACTATCTATTTCTAATTTGCTTACTGGTGATTTTCTTCTTATTCTTTTTCTAAATACTAAAGTATCATTTTCTTTTTCCAAAGAAATATCTTTTCCATACATTTTACATAGTTCAATTAAGCCATATAATTCTATTTCAGACACATGAAATTTTTCCATAAATGTTTCAATTGACATACCGTTTCGAATATATTTATATACTCTGTTTACAAATTCTACTTCGATATTCTTTTTTTCATCCATTCTATCTTCTTCCCCCTTTTTTTAACACTTTTGCTTTGCCGCTTTTTAGAGGCTTAGCTTTTATATAGTCTTCTTTATCAGTTACATAGTATGGCGAACTTATGGCTGTCACGCTTTCTAGAAGCCCTTTTTCGTTAGTTTTTACTGTAACATACCATGCACCAATTGTATTTGAAAATCTTTTTTCTGTCATTTCTTTTGTAGTTGCACAAACACTTGGAATAGATATGCAGCGGACATTACGGTAAGTAAATTTTTCCATTTGAAGTAGTCCCCCATATAATAATATTTCAGGTTTATCTTCACTACGGAAAGAATCTATTTGCTGCTGCGTCCTATATGAAACTGTATATGTTTTTCCTAATTTGTTTCCTAAAACTTGCATTGTAACATTATCGATGTTAACATCACATGAATTTTCTCCTAAGAAAATCATGTCATCTCTTTGTTCTGAAATTCTTCTACCGATACTTATTTTTTCTTGTTTTAAATGTTTGTCATCAATTTTACCGGTAATGAAATATGTTGTCATTCCTTCTATTTCTGGGAAGGCATTTACAATATAGTTTATTTGTCCTTCAGTATCATTTATAAAATTACTTTCGGCATATAAATCTGTTAAACGGTATAAACCTGCAGAAATATTGCCACATAAAATAACATTGTTATAGCCGTTTTCATAGCCTATTTTGTATATGTCATTTAAAATGGATAACTGCTGGGACTTAGAGCCTAATCTAGTATCAGATATGGCAATAAATTTAAATTCATTATTGTCATCAGTTTCAAAGTCATAAGTGTTTTTTTCATGATATTCAATATCTCCCATATATATCATATATATGTCATCGGTGCTTTTTTTAAGGGCTATATTTATATCTTTATTTTTTATATAATTCACTAGTCCTAAAGCTTCATATTCATTTAAATTTAGTTCTTTACAAACATTTGTTAAGCTTCTTTCTTTAGTGATATAAGCTAAAAATTTGTTTACTTTTTTTTCGTTATATTTCATATGTGCCTCCATTAAAAAAAGTGGTATTAAGGTTATGAATATCACTTTTTAAATTTGCTTTTCTATTCATAACCTCACCACCTATCTTAATCATTATATCACTATTTTGATTTTTAAAGTAGTGTTTTTAGCGATTTAATTATTTTTTTTGTTTCGCGTTTTGTATATGGGTCGAGCAAGAGGGCTACCCCTCCATTTGTTTCCCAATCAAAACAATTTTTTATGTCATCATCAACAAGTACTCTATTTTTGTTTGGGACAACAACGCTGCTTTTACTTTGCTCTGGAAGTACATAAAAAATAGGTATTTCAATATTGTTTTCTCTTAAAAAATTAGCTTTTTCTATGCCTTCATTAAAGGTATGTATCCTTGTGATTATTCCTTTTAAATTTCGGTATTTTTGTAATTTTTCAATCGTCGTTAATGACTCATCTATTTCCTTACATTCTCTTAAAAAATTATACCATTCAATTGAAGATAAATAATTAATCCAGTCTTCTAAATTGGTATTATCAAGCATTATTTGCTTAAATCTTTCTTGGGAATCTAAAATGACTCCATCAAAATCAATATATAATTCTTTCATAGCGTCCCCTACTTTTTAATAATATCTCTAGCAGCAACTAAGCCAGTAGCGGCAGCAGTTACAATGTTTCCTGCTTTACCTGCGCCATCCCCTACAAAATATATATTCTCTCCTTCTAATTTAAAATTGTTATCAGTTTCAATTTCGTTACTGAAAAACTTTATTTCTGGTCCATATAAAAGGGTATCGTCATTATTTATTCCAGGGATTATTTTGTCTAATATTTCTAACCCTTCTAAAATGTTTGTGATTATTCTATGTGGTAATACTAAAGCTAAATCTCCAGCTACGCAGTCTTTTAAAGTTGGCTCGATAAATCCTTTATCTAATCTGTGCCATTCACTACGTCTACCATTTTTTAAATCTTTTAAGTTTTGAATTATTGGTTTGCCATCACCTAAAACATTAGCTATTTTAGCAATTGACTCACCATATAATCTAGTATTAGTTACAGGTTCCGTTAAGTTAACTTTTGATATAAAAGCAAAATTTGTGTTGTTGCTTTTAATTTCTTTTAAGGCATGACCATTTACACATATATATCCATAATAATTTTCTTTAGCAACAAAGCCTCCTGGGTTTGTACAAAAAGTCCTTATTTCATCACCATATGTTTTTGTTTTTATAAATATGGTTGGATCATATATGATATCGGTTATTTCTTTCATAATATCTTTACGAACTTCTACTCTAACTCCTACTTCAATACTTTTTGAAGTATATGGTATTTTATATTTATCAGCAAGTTCTTGAACCCATTTGGCTCCTGTTCTTCCAGGAGCTACTATAACGTATTTTGAAGTTATTTTTTCTTTTTTGTTATATGTTATGTCATAACCTTTTTTGTTTTTTACAATATCTTCAACATTACATTTATCAAGTAATGTGACTCCTTTCTTTTCTAAAAAATCACATATCCCTTGAATGTAATCTGGCAGGTGATCAGATCCTAGGTGTTTTTGTTTTATAATTAAGAGTTTTGCTCCAGCAATGGCTACTTTTCTTCTTATTTCTTCGGCTTCTTTTTTATTACTAGGAAATACTTCGGCATCCATTTTAAATTTATTAAATATTTCTTCAGTTTCATCTATCAGTTTATAACTTTCTGATTCACTCATATATTTAGTTAAATCACTTTTTCCTAATTTGGGAATAAAATTTAATTTGCCATCTGAAAAGGTTCCGGCTCCACCGTAGCCTGATAATATGGCACATGGATTACAATTTTTACATGGAACTTTAAACTTATTCATTGGGCAAACTCTATTTGCGACTTTAGAGCCTCTATCTAAAATAGCTATTTTAAGCTTGCTATTTTTTGTAATTAATTCATAAGCGGCAAATAACCCCGCTGGTCCTGCTCCTATTATAATAACGTCATACATGCTACCACCATCCACATATATTTTAACATAATAAATAATTAAAAAAAAGTACCCCAGTAATAATTACTGGGGCATCAGGGGGTTTGGTTAACTACTTACATAAGGTCGTAAGTAGTCCAGCATAGAATATCTATGCGATTACAGTATAAAATATATATTTTTTAAAGTCAATAAATTTGAGTTTATATTTTTTCGGTTTACGTCAATCTTGATTAATAGAATTTATTACCATATTTTTTATATTAATATTTTCTTTACTATTAAATTCTTTGCTTTTTATAAATCTACTACTATCTTCTTTGGTTTTTAAAAGTAATTCATAATCTTCTTTTATGTTGGCTAATTTAAAATTCATGTCGCCACTTTGCCTTATACCAAAAATATCCCCGCCACCTCTTAATTTAAAATCTTCTTCACTTACTTTAAAACCATCATTAGTTTTAGTTAAAACATCTAGTCTTTTTGTTTCTTTATCACTTAAGAGTATACAATATGAATCTAATTCATTTCTACCTACCCTGCCTCTTAACTGGTGCAAGGCTGAAAGACCAAATCTAAAGCTATCAAAGATAACCATCATAGTAGCATTTTTAACATCAATTCCAACTTCAATAACTGTAGTACTTACTAGTATTTTTGTTTTTCCGTCTTTAAAACCATTCATGGCTTTATCTTTTTCTTCTTGTTTCATTTTCCCATGAACGATATCTATTTTATACTCGGGGAATTTTTTGAAAGCTTTTTCCAAATTTTCTTTTATTTCATAAGTGTTTTTTAAATCTATTTTTTCACTTTCTTCTACTAAAGGGGCAACGACATATATTTGGTGACCTTTTTTTAATTCACAAAGCATCATTGATAAATATTTATTTATATCTTCTTTACTATTTCCAAGTAAAATGGTTTCAACGGGTTTTCTTCCTTTGGGCATAGTTTTAATACTTGATATATCCATATCACCATATAGTGTTAAAGCATATGTTCTTGGAATTGGAGTCGCACTCATGTATAGGATGTCTGGGGTTATTCCTTTATTTTTTAAATTTCCTCTTTGGTTAACACCGAAACGGTGTTGCTCATCTGTTATTACCAAACCTAAATTTTTATAAATAACTTCTTCACTAATTAAAGCATGCGTACCTATTATAATATCCGCTTTCCCGTTTTTAATTAATTCTAGAGCTTCTTTCTTTTCTTTTGCTTTCATTTTTCCTTTTAATAAGACAATGTTTATATTAGGAAATAATTCTTTCATATTTTGATAGTGCTGGTGCGCTAATATTTCCGTTGGAGCCATTAAAGCTCCTTGATATTTACTTAAATAATTTATGTATAAAGCTATAAAAGCAACTATAGTTTTACCACTTCCAACATCTCCCTGAAGTAGTCTATTCATTCTATTTTTACTTATTAAATCATCATATATATCTTTTGTGCTTTTTTCTTGATCTTTAGTTAATTTGAAAGGTAATGATTCGGTAAATTCTGTTACTTTTTGGTAATCAACTTTTCTTTCTAGTCCATCACCTTGTTTTTTGCTGTTTTTTAGATAGCTTATTTTCATCATAAATGTAAATAATTCTTCATATTTAAGTCTTTCTAATGCTTTATTTAATTTTCTTTTATCTTTGGGAAAATGAGCGGTATCTACTGCTTCTTTTTTATCTATGAAATTATATTTTTCTATTATAGATTTTGGCAAATAATCTATAATATTTACTTTATCAATGGCATAACTTATCATCTTATTTATTTTGGCTGAATTTATCTTAAAAGAAGAATGATATATAGGATCTATTAAGGTCTTTTCTATAAGGCCAAATTTAATATCACTTGCAGTTATGGAATTATGTTTCTGATCATATTTTCCAATGACAGTTATGATAGTTCCAGCATTTAATTTGCTTTTTAGAAAAGCTCTATTAAATATTTCTACTTTGGCAATAAACTCACCGGTATTTAATCTAAAAGTCATTTTATTTAGCCTTCTATTAAAATGAAATACACTAGGTGTTTGTTCACATATTCCACCTATTACTATTTTATCACCATCTTTTATTTCATCTAACTTGGTGTTTTCAATTATCTCATATCTAAACGGGAAATAATTAATTAAATCTTCAGCAGAATATATTCCAAGTTCATTTAAATATTTTTCGGTTGTAAGGCCTATTCCTTTTATCTCACTTAACTGCATATT